>PWJF01000241.1 GCA_003560935.1 Ignavibacteriales bacterium | reverse complement strand
TTTAGAAACTTAAAACAAAGTATAATAATAATTTTTGGTGAGGAAATCAAAAAAAATCAAGGGGATACGGAAACGGGGCATCCGTGGATATATGGCTGCCCCGGTGTGTTACATATACTGATATTGTATAGTATTTACCTATTATCGATCAGCGTTCAACTTCTACAACGTCGATCTCAAATGTGATCGCTTTCCCGGCAAGAGGGTGATTGGTGTCAAGCGTGACGGTCGATTCACTCAAATCGACAACCTGTGCCGGGATCGGATCCTGGCCTTTTCCTTCGAGCGCAAGCTGCATACCGACTTCGAGTTTTAAATCGGGCGGTACCTGCTGTCGCTCGATGGTATGGACAAGTTCGTCTTTTCGTTCGCCAAATGCCTGCTCAGGTGCAAGATTAAACGTCTTTTTCTCTCCCGCCTGCATTCCGATAAGGGCACGTTCAAAACCGGGGATAATTTTCCCCTCGCCAATTTTTAATTGCAAAGGTTCCTGCCCTTGTGACGAGTCGAAAACCTCGCCTGATCGAAGTTTACCTGTGTAATGCACCTGCACGACATCCCCCTCTCGTATTCCTTCCATGCTCAAACCTCCTTTGTACTTACCTATTTATAAAAAAACCCGCATATCGCATTGTATATCGCCGGATACACAAGCTTACTGCGGGATGGATGTATTACTACATATTAAAAAAATCTCAGTAAAAGTCAAATAACTTTCGAAATGAGCTATACGGGTAATTTCGAATTGAGCACTTTAGCTTTTTGTTCTTTTCTGAAATTATGCACTTTTTCTTTAATCTCGGGGTACTTATTCCCGAGAATAGACGCTGCGAACAATGCAGCATTGACAGCACCGGGTTTACCTATAGCGAGGGTTGCAACAGGTATCCCGCCGGGCATTTGCACCATTGACAGCAACGAATCCAAACCTTGCAGTGCGTCGCTTTTCATAGGTACGGCGAGCACCGGAAGAACGGTCTTCGCAGCAAGGACGCCGGCCAGGTGTGCCGCCCCACCCGCGGCGGCGATGATTACTTCTATCCCGTTCCCCTCTGCGTCAGCCGCATAGGCGAGCGCTTCATCGGGTGTCCGGTGTGCCGATAACACCTTCACCTCATGTACAATATCAAACTTCTTCAACGTATCAACCGTATGTCGCATTGTATCCCAGTCTGATGTGCTGCCCATGACAACTGCAACGAGTGGTTTACTCATAAAGTCGTTTCCTTTCGCGTTAAGCTATGATATTTTAAAAACATTGATGATTTTGAGATATTTTCCCGTCTGTTAATATCTGCTATCATCTGTTAATATCAGTTAATATCTGTTTCGGTTGCATACACCTTCGGCAACCGTTATTAACCGATATTAACCGTTATTAACTGTTTTTAACCGAACCATATAATATCTACGCGGGCTGTCTTGCGCCGGTTAACCGTTCCCATTTTTCTTTCAGGTCATCGCGCTGGATCGTTTCCATCACGTAGTCAACATATTCGCGACCCGTTGCACCATCAGACCGTCCCGTTAATTTAAACTTTTGCTCATAGGTACCGCAAATATCGAGAGCCATACCGAGTTGTTCACCTTTTTCTTTATGCCCGAGGTGTTTGAGCAGCATTGACGATGCCCGTAACATACTGCTTGGATCGGCGAATTGAGCACGTCCCTCATCAACCATCCGCGGTGCGCTCCCGTGTATTGCTTCGAACATCGCATACTGTTTACCCACATTCGCGCTTCCGGCCGTTCCGACACCTCCCTGGAATTCAGCAGCCTCGTCGGTGAGTATATCGCCATACAAGTTCGGCAGAACAAATACCTCGAATTGTGTCCGCCGCTTGGTATCGATCAACTTCGCAGTCATAATGTCGATAAACCAATCATCCGCTTCGATTTCCGGATATCCCTTTGCAATTTCATAGAATACAGTCAGGAACTTTCCGTCGGTCGCTTTAACAACGTTTGCCTTTGTAACAGCGGTGACTCGTTTCTTACCGTTTGCTTTTGCATAGTCAAACGCTGCACGAATTATTCTGTCACTGCCCTGTGTGGTTATAACTTTAAAATCGAAAGCCAGATCATCGGTTACATCGAGTCCACGATTGCCAAGCGCATAGAGGTCTTCGGTGTTTTCACGGAAAAAGGTCCAATCGATTCCTTCAGATAATACACGGACCGGTCGAATGTTTGCAAACAGATCGAGTTCTTTACGCATCGCAACGTTTGCACTTTCGATGTTGGGCCATTTGTCGCCTTTCTTGGGAGTAGTGGTCGGCCCTTTTAAACAGATGTGGCACTTTTTAATCTCGGCAAGCACATCATCGGGAATTGCTTTTTTAACCTCCGCTCTCTTCTCGATGGTCCACCCTTCTATTGTTCGCAACACTACATTACCGCTATCAACTTCATCCTTTAGTAAAAACGTCAAAGCCCGTTTTGCTTCGTCGGCTATGTATGGTCCGATCCCGTCACCGCCGATTACCCCGATAATGACCGGTTTTACTTTTGAATAATCTATCCAATCGGCGCTTTTTTTCAATCTTTCAACACGTTGCAATTGGTCTTCGAGTATACCTTTAAAATGTTCAAGTGATTTTTGAATTACGTCGTTTTGCATGATTTATCCT
>PWJF01000216.1 GCA_003560935.1 Ignavibacteriales bacterium | reverse complement strand
GCGAGGATTCACGGCTTGTCATGGAATTAGGAAAAGCGTATATGGACGGCCTTCACGAAGCAGGTGTTATTTCCACCGCGAAACACTTTCCGGGTCACGGCGATACCGATATAGATTCGCATCTCGACCTTCCGTTACTTTTATTCGATACCATGCGACTTAACGCTGTCGAACTTGCTCCGTTCCGTCATATCATCGATCACGGGGTTATGAGCATCATGAGTGCACATGTAGCCGTTCCGGTTCTCGCGGAAGAGGAACGCCGGCCGGCAACGTTATCGCATAACATAATGACGACGCTTCTCCGCAATGAGCTGGGATTCAGCGGACTGGTCGTAACCGATGCGTTGGAGATGAGATCGATCACAAGAAATTATACACCCGATGAATCCGCTGTGATGGCGGTCGAAGCGGGCACCGATATGATATTGCTTTCACCCGATATCGATCTGGCGAGGGAAAGTCTACTCGAAGCGGTACAATCAGGTAGAATATCGGAGGAGCGGATCGACCGTTCGGTGCGGAGAATTTTGCTCATGAAATATTGGGCGGGATTGCACGAACAGCGCTTCGTCGATGTCCCCGGTTACCGTTCGATCGTGGCGAACGAAGAACACCGTAAACTGGCACGGGAAATTGCACGTAAGTCGATGACGCTTGTCCGTAATGAAGATGGTCTTTTGCCTCTGCCAACCGAACAGGATAAGAGAATCCTTGCCGTTATAATAGCCGACCGCGAAGAGCAGCGTGTTCCCGTCACCCGTCCGAATTCGACGGCACCGACTGAGCCGGTGGGTGAATATTTCGTGCGGCAACTTCAGGCACGGATTAATGATATTGACGTGATACGCGTTGATCCGCGAAGCAACCAGATAGAATTTGATTCTTTGATAGTGAAAGCATCCCAATCGGATATTGTTATCGGAGCTGCATATGTTCAGGCACGTTCGTTTCAGGCTGAGATCACCATACCGGATGAGATGCGCGAGGCGCTTGGTGCGGTAAGTGAAACCGGAACTCCGTTTGCGTTGATCTCATTCGGCGATCCGTATTTCATAAAGAATGTACCCGGTGTGGATGCATATTTGTGCGCATACTCAGCAGCCGAAGCATCGGTAGAAGCGGCCGTTGAGACGTTGATGGGTGTCAATAATCCTTTGGGACGTTTACCGGTGTCGATTCCTGACGTGGCGACGTTTGGAACGGGGTTGGTGTATCCGGAAGATGTTATCATAGATGAAAAGGAAGTGATATATGATGAAGAGAGACCTGGAATTAATATAGACTAAAATATCCGGAGCTATCGTTATGGTAAATAAAAAATGTGTTTCGATTCTGCTTTTGACACTTTTCCTCTGTATGGTTGTTCCCGCTCAAGAAAAAAATAATTTCTTTGAGGCTGACTTTTTCCCATTCTCTGTATGGTATAGCGGCGGGAAAGCACGCGCCCCGATGCTCTCGGAACTCACCCCTGAATCACGGGAAGAATGGCGGCGCGACCTTGAACAAATCAAATCGCTCGGTTTTAATACCGTCCGCACATGGGTCGAATGGGCGGCGTGTGAACCGGAACCGGGAAAGTATAATTTTGAGAACTTACGGTTGTTAATGGAGTTAGCGCAGGAAGTAGGTCTGAGAGTTTTTATCCAGATGTATGTGGATTCCGCGCCGGATTGGGTTGCGCAACAGTTTCCACACGGATTATTTGAAGCGCAAAATGGTCATAAGGTTCAACCACAATCTGCACCCGGTGCTTGTACCGATAATCACGACGTTCGTGATGCCGTACTTAACTTCTACACTCAGACCGCAAAAGTCGCCTCCGAGTACCCGAACTTTTACGGCTGGGACCTCTGGAGCGAACCGCATATCATTAACTGGGCACATCTCGATTATATCCCCAACGTACAATTTTGCTTCTGCCCGGGAACAAGAGCGCGGTTCAGTGAGTGGCTGAAAGATAAATACGGAGCGATCGACGAGCTGAACCGGGCATGGTACCGGTCGTTTACGGATTGGAGCGAAGTCGATCCGCCGCGTTTCAGTACGATATTAAGTTATACGGATTTTATCGACTGGAAAACGTTTATCTATGAAAAACTGGTCGACGATATGAAAATGCGGTATGATGCCGTCCGTGATGGAGACCCGGATAATATTATAACTGCACATGCAGTCGGTGCATCGTTATTCCAATCTCCGTATCTCGGCGCCGGTGCAACCGACGACTTTATGATGTCGGAACCGCTCGACTTCTACGGTGTTTCTCTCTACCCCAAACACAATCATCCTGACCGGCACTGGTCGTTAACGACACTTCGTACAGTTATGGATTTTACACGGAGTGCCAATAGAGAGAAAGGCGGATGGTACGTCGGTGAGCTGCAGGCAGGAATGGGGACGATTGCACTTCTTGTCAGCGATCCCGTTACTCCCGATGATCACCGCATATGGGCATGGTCTGCAATTGCAAAAGGAGCCAAGGCGATAAATATCTATGCGTACTATCCTATGTCGTCCGGCTATGAAGCGGGCGGCTACGGTTTGATCAACCTCGACGGCACGCTGACCGAACGTGCTATCTATGCCGGAAAGATTGCAAGCATTGTTGACCGCAATCAGGAATTATTC
>PWJF01000080.1 GCA_003560935.1 Ignavibacteriales bacterium | reverse complement strand
CCCACCGACAAGTCCGGCAAATGCATCGCTTATGATATCCCCGAACATATTTTCAGCTACGAGGACACCGTAATCTTCCGGATTCTTTGTGAGCCACATCATCTGAGCATCAATGTTCGTATCCCAAAGCTCGATACCGGGATACTCGGCGGAAACCTCCCGTGCAATTTGCAGCATCATACCCGAAGTTTCCCTGAGCACGTTCGGCTTCTCACACACCGTAACGTTTTTGTAACCGAACTCTTTGGCATACTTGAATGCCGCACGAGTGATTCTCAAACATGCGGGTCTTGTGACAATTCGCGTTGATATCGCCATCTGGTCCGAAGCAACGTCTTTAAATGCTTTCATCTTCGGATGGGTTTCGAGGGCGTCTCTCACCGTTTTCGGTGGATTTGTCCACTCGACCCCGGCATAGAGCCCTTCGGTGTTCTGCCGGAAAACCACCGCATCCACAAGCGGTTCATCTATACCGTTTGTGGATCTTCGAACAAAATTAAGCGGATTCCCTTTAAATGATCTGCAGGGTCTTATGCACACGTCCAGACCGAAATGCTGTCTCAATCCTACTATCGGACTGAAGTATACATATCCCTTATCTTTCAATTTGGGATCGAGTTCCCGTGCGGCGGCATCCTTCGGTTTACTCGTAATTGCACCGAACAAACCGATTTTGTGCTCGGCAATGAGATCGACCGTCCGTTTCGGTAACGCATTCCCTTCGGTGCACCAGAATTCCCATCCGATGTCGCCGTGAATGTAATTGGCTTCGAATCCAATTGCTTCGAGGACTCTCAGCGCCTCCTGTATTACTATTTTTCCTATACCATCACCCGGTAGGGTTACTATTGTTCTCATAGTTCTCTGTATTGTGTTTAGTGTTAGTATTTATTTATTCGCAATTTTACCTTCGATCACTTCCGCGACTGCCCCGGAAGAAAGTATCTCTGTTATTTTCAACCATGTCATAATACCTCCGAGGGCCGCGCTCTCCGGACCGAATTCGGTTCTTAACGGCAAATATATTACTCTGCACCCGGCCTCAGCCTCAGTGAGCCGGATCGATTCATCGGCTATGATAAGCGAATCCGGGCCTACCCGGCCGAGAGTTCCGTTCGCACGTATCTCCTTAAATCCGTCTTGAGATGAAATAATGATACAATCGGGACATTCGATTTCAGTAAAGTAAATCTCATTCGGACTCAACACAACTTCCGACAGAGAAAAACCGGACCCTCCAGTCGCCGGATTATCATTTTTTTGTGTCGCGTGCAAACCTGATTTAATTGCAGTCTGAAGAAGCAGATATGCTGCACGTTGTACCCGTTCTCCTGCTGTGCCCGCAATGACAACCTCAATTTGTTTATCAAGCGTGCTTGAAAATTCACTTTCAAGGAATCCGTCATCTTTCTTTGTTGTTTTCTCGGCTCCTATTTTTTCCATCATCTTACCGTATGCCTCGCCAAACTCTAATCGATCACTTCGATTAACAAGAATACCGAGCGGAAAATCTTTTTCTTTGACGAATTCTTTTATTCTCCTGTCGTCAACTTCACCGGATTTATCACCATATTCCGGACAAATTTCCAATATTTCAACAAGTGAAAAACCGGAATAATCTATTGCTTTTGCCAGTATATCCGGGAGATTTCTATCGGTAGCAAGAGCACGGGCAACAAATCCGGCTTCACAACTTTCGACTACTTTACAAATGTCCATGGGTGGAATAATATTTCCTACAGGTGTAGTGGTTGTCACCATATTCATCGGGGTAAGTGCAGAATGCTGTCCACCCGTCATACCATACAAAAAGTTATTGCAGACCAGAACGGAAATATCAACATTCATTAATGCTGCATTGACAATATGCAGTAACCCGATAGTTGCTCCACCGTCACCCAAAATTACCACCGTTTTTAAATCCGAATCGTGAAGAATACTGTCGGCAAGTTCTATACCGGTCGCAAATGCCGTAGATCGACCGTGCGTAGTATGAACCGTGTGTATATCCGGAAAAAGGGAATCAACCAATTCGATGCAACCGATATCGCTGACAAGGTTAATGAAGCATGGATCTCGTTGCAATATGGTGAGAGCTTTATCCAAATAACGAACGGCGTGCGTATGTCCACACCCTTTACAAAAAGGGAATTTCACCTCATCAACCAGATAGGTGCTATAGCTTTGCCGCTGCATTTCAGTATATCACCTCGTTTATTATTTCCTCCGGTGTAATCATTCCCCCGATTTTGTTCACACCGATTAATTCCTGTGTATCGAACACATGACGGATCGATGATCGATAAAGTCCCGTAAGATTTTCTTCCGGAATTAAAACCCGTTGAATATCGTTTAATGAAGCTTTTATTTTATTTTCCGGTATGGGAAACAGAGATAGAATATTCATCCAAGAAACTTTCTTTCCCTGCATACGAATTTTCCGAACCGCTTCTTTCGCTGTTCGAGCGGTAA
This sequence comes from Ignavibacteriales bacterium, assembly GCA_003560935.1. Taxonomy (GTDB): domain Bacteria; phylum Bacteroidota; class Ignavibacteria; order T3Sed10-11; family T3Sed10-11; genus T3Sed10-11. The sequence goes on along the minus strand of PWJF01000080.1, from coordinate 162 downwards.
TACCGTAACTAAGAATTAATGTTTTAGCTCCATCTTCAAGGTCTCTTTTTACCAGCTCCATTTGATTTGCATGTGCATCGATCTTTTTTTGAAGATGATAAAGCACTAATTCTTAGTTACGGTATTACCGCTCGAACAGCGAAAGAAGCGGTTCGGAAAATT
>PWJF01000333.1 GCA_003560935.1 Ignavibacteriales bacterium | reverse complement strand
TAAAAGAACGTGCTTCGGGGGGATATTGCGAATCGACCACAACAAGAGTATTCGGGGTTGCAAGCCATCCGATCGCACCACCACGGTTGGTATAGTAACCGACGTTTCGCCGTAATTCCGTGAACGAATTATTACGAGGTGTGAGACTGATACCTTGATACGGGAGGGACAGAACAGATCCGAGGGCAATTGATTTAAACAAAAATTCGCGGCGTTCCATGGTGAACTCCCTTTATAGTAAGTGAATGACGTCTCCACCACATCCTTCCGGGGATATTCGTTAAAAATATACTTTTTTTTAATATAGTTCAACTCAGAGTGCTTTTAAAGGTCTCCCACTCGATGAACGGTTATTCCGCCGACTGCAGTTTTCCTCTATGTCACTTACCGTACTATCCAACGTGACAATGCATCCCAATAGCCATCTCCTATGCTTTCTAACACCAGTTCACGAAGGGTATGTACTTCATCGAGTATATTACAGTGCGGATTAATAATAATGATCAAAATATCTCAATGAGGATAAATGCTAACGCCTATTATTCCGCTGTTAGATTGCCGAGTACTGATGAAGTACCAGATGATTTTGATTGCCTACTAAGTATATAAAATTCTAAAAAAATCAATCCCTTATACAATACACGGTATTTTAAAGAGCGTTCTTGTATTATGGGTACATAATGATTTGTTTATATTGAATTTATCGAACTAAAATCAGATTGTTCTGTAATAAATGTTTCCCGCAGTTTGTATCCTGCTCTATGCCCTTAAATCTGCTTCTCCGCCATATCGCCTATAACCGGCAATTTATAACGCTCACCCTGGTACGCTTTCACCATGAGGAGTATCCACAAAATGATTGCGACAAAGGGAAGAAACAATGCGAGAATCCATCCTACGATGGGAATTAGCCCAAGCACAAGACTTAATACAAAAATTCCGCCGAATGTTATGATCGACTGCATTGCGTGAAACCGCACAAATGAGTTATCTTTTTCCAGAACAAAAAACAGAATTCCGGTGATAAATCCAACGAGATAACACAATAATCCTTCAACATTCTGATCCATACCAAGTGACGTTGGGTTTTTCTCCATTTAAATGTACCTCCTTAATCGTTTTTAATTAATCTATGATAGTAACTACTATCATTAGATTATATGCATGAGGGGACAGATATTGGAAATCAGGAAATATCACAGGTTACTGTACCGGCAGAAAGCGATTGAATCATTCCACAATTTACACTACATTAGGTATGATGAATTCTCCAGAAAGAAAGTACCATGATCCGGAATGAAGGTACCGCACTGCGGCGGGTCATTCTTGCCCCACCGTTAAAGGAATACACTAACTTCACTGATCTCGCCTCCCATAATTTTACGAAAAAACCCGATAAAGGACGTGCCATTAAACAACATGCATATTTACGGGATTTGATCAAATCGTTCGATATTGAAGTCATAACTGTTCAAGAACTTGGAGGTCATCCTAATTCAGTATTTGTACGGGATCTTGCGGTCGTCACGCCGGACGGTGCTCTGATAATGCGTATGGGTCTCCAAAGCAGACGTAACGAGGAAAACTGGATGGCACAAGAACTATCAAACCGGCATATACCTATTATTGACCGGATTATCGAGCCGGCCACTGCCGAAGGCGGTGATGTTATTCTTGCGGGCGATGTCGCGTTTGCGGGACAGTCATCACGGACGAATGAAGTCGGGACCGATCAGGTTGCACGGATATTGCTGCGTATGGGATATCGTGTCAGAATAGGGAAGATACCCGCACCCTATGTACATATCGGCGGTGCTATGAGCGTTATCGCTCCTGACCGCATATTGTGTTCCGAAGATGTGTTTCCGAAATCGTATTTCGATGGGTTTGAAACACTCACCGTTCCACGCTCGGCTTTCAGCTCAGGGAATGTCATCACGATTCGCCCAAATGAGGTCATTGCCGATTCTTCAAATAAACAAACAATTGAAATTTTGCGAAATAATAATGTAATCGTTCACGATATCGATCTCTCAGAATTTATCGCGGGTACGGGTGGACCGAGTTGTTTAATCTTGCCGGTGTTACGAAGTTAATATTTGGATTTTTCAATTTTCAATCACATACTAAGTTATTCAAATACCTACAATACGGATGTACAATGAATTCATGGCATAATGTTTCAATCGGTAACAACATCGAAGAATATGTGCAGGCAATTATCGAGATACCGAAGGGAAGCAAGAACAAATACGAACTGGACAAGGAAACAGGTATGCTGCGTCTTGACCGCGTGCTGCACAGTGCTGTACATTATCCTGCAAATTATGGTTTTATTCCCCGCACCTATTGCGACGACGGCGATCCGCTCGATATACTTGCACTCGGTCAGGAGCCGGTAGATCCGCTGACCATCGTACGTGCTCGCGCCATCGGCGTCATCACGATGCACGATGAGAAAGGACAGGACGATAAGATCATCGCCGTACAGATAGACGATCCGGAGTATGCACATTATTTCGACGTATCCGCTCTCCCACCGCACAAAAGCAAAGAACTGCGCCGGTTCTTTCTCGATTATAAAATGCTCGAGAGCAAAGACGTGAACGTTGACCACATACGCGGAAGATATGACGCCGAACAGGTCATTCGCGAGGCGATTGAGCTTTACAAAAAACAGTTCGCCGATAAAGCAAAATAACCGATGCACTTGAATCCGGTGCTAATGTTTTACAACAACATCTCCCACATGTATAGAATCACCGCCGCGTTCGAACATACCGACTGCGGCCGACTTTTCAACGCTAACAATGCGGATCTCCCCTGCCGGAATGCGCACCGGCTCGTCCAAACCTTCAACATACTGAAGCCGGGAAACCTCAAAAAACTGCTCACGTCTCACGCCGTCATCTTCACCGATATCTATTACGACACCGCCGTCTATCAGCGCAATGATTTTTCCCGATAGTGCCCGGGGTTCTTCAACGGCTGTAATCTTATCCGCATTTTGCTCGATCAATGATTTAAGATTACGTGTTATTTCGTTGACTGCGCCCTCGGTCGCTCTTCCGATTGCACTCTCCATAAACTCGGATGCAGTGAAGTCGACCCCTTCCAGATCGCGCACCTCCACGGAAGCTCCCGTACCGCTTCCGTCCCCCTCTATCGATCCAAGGATCACACCGGAGGTGGAATCCACAATTCTTCCCGTCAGACCGACACGTCCCCGTGTAGCGCCTACGCCGATACCCCTGACACGAACTCCGCCGGTCGAGGTCATCTCGAACCGGGTAACGGTGCCGAATACCAATATCTGAGCGCCAACCAGCTGGCCAATCCGTGCAGCGGTGGCAGGATCGACTCTGCCGCGTCCGAGGTTCTGCTCGGCAAGCACACTTTGCAAGTGTTCGCGTTCAACCACCCGTATGTTACCACCCATTTCTACAAGCCGGTTGGTGATAAGCGCACTCACTTTATCTCCCACATCAACCCGTGCCCACCGGCGGTCACCGCGAAATTCAAGCGGAATTACGGCCACGGTAACGGGCTTATCCAGAGTCATGCCGGCGACATTCATTGAACACACTGATTGCGTACTTATAAGTATGCCTGTAAATAAAACAAAAATCAGGCTGACCGGTTTTAAATTAACAGAAGAAAACATATAGCACATCCTCATGATTAGTTTTGAGAATGAATATGAAAACAACAGGAAATTATTTCATATATATATATATGCGAATATATGCTCAAATTGGAAAATTATTGATAATATTTGTTTATTTAGTTACATTATATGAATTTACTTAATCCGAACACGGTTAACCTTTTCCATTCTTATTATGGCGATATCGATCGACGGTAACTCTCTCACTATCCCTCAACTGTACGCATTAGCTTATAACTACAACAAACCGATACGGCTTTCCGGTAGTGCGCTTCGCGCCGTTGCACAAGCACGAATGGTTATCGAAGACTGGTTAAAAAACGATGCAACGATTTACGGAGTTACGACCGGTTTCGGCGAATTTATCAATGTCAGAATCGATCTCAAGGATATTGAGCAACTTCAGAAGAATCTCATTTACAGTCATGCAGCCGGAGCGGGTGATCCGATGCCCGATGAAATAGTGCGAGCGATGATGGTGCTGCGCATTAACACACTTGCAAAAGGATATTCAGGTATTCGTCCGGAAACGCTCGATGTTTTAATCGGGATGTTCAATGCCGGCATCGTTCCTGTCATTCCCTCGCAGGGTTCGGTTGGGGCTTCAGGAGATCTCGTGCAGCTTGCGCACCTTGTGTTGACAATGATGGGGAAAGGCGTTGTAAAGTATAAGGATAAGGTGGTTGATGCGAAGAAAGCGCTTCGTGCGGCAAATATCTCACCTGTCAGCTTGTCCGCAAAAGAGGGCCTTGCTTTGATCAACGGCACGCAGATGATGACGGCATACACAGCCCTTGCAGTACATGAATCGGTTCAACTATGCAAGCTCATCGACATCGGAGCGTCGGTCACGCTTGAAGCGCTGAAGGGCACACCGCGTGCATTCGATGCCCGGCTTCACCGCCTGCGACCGCTCCGTGGTCAGAACCAATGCGCTGTTAATATGCGGCAGCTTTTAAAAAAGAGTGAAATACGACGCTCGCATCTACACGATGATCCACGCGTTCAGGATGCATATTCGATACGCTGCATCCCCCAGGTACACGGAGCATCGAGAGACGCAATCGGCTACGTATATGACACTGTATCGATAGAGCTAAACTCCGCGAACGATAATCCCTTAATCTTTCCGAAAGACGGAGTACATATCGAAGGCGGTAATTTCCACGGTCAACCAATTGCACTCGCTGCAGATTTTCTCGGCATTGCTTTGTCGGAATTTGCGAATATCTCAGAACGACGAATAGAACGTCTCGTCAACGGATCTTTAAGCGGACTTCCCAGATTCCTCACCACCAAAGGAGGCTTGAACTCCGGAATGATGATAGCCCAGTATACCGCTGCATCGCTTGTTTCGGAGAACAAAGTGCTTGCTCATCCGGCAAGCGTGGATTCAATACCGACATCGGCGAATCAGGAAGACCACAACAGCATGGGGTCCATTTCGGCACAGAAAGCCTACAAAATACTGAAGAATGTACAGACCGTTATCGCAATCGAGTTTTTGACTGCATGTCAGGGAATGGATTTCTCCCGCATCCATCCGGGGAAGAAACGCATAATGAAAGCGGGCGTCGGCGCTCAGGCAGCATATAATTTTATTCGAAAGCATATTGAACATCTTGAGAACGACCGTGTTCTATACGACGATATTCAAACAATATTATCGCTCGTACGCGACGGCTCATTATTAAACTATGTAGAAAAACAAGCAGGAAAACTGAAATGAAATACTCACTCAAATTTTTAAAAACGTTGCCGAAAGTTTTATTACACGATCATCTCGACGGCGGGGTGCGACCGAAAACGATTATCGAACTTGCACGTGACCAGAAATACAACAAACTCCCCACCGAGGATGCAGGTGAACTTGCCGGGTGGTTCTTTCGCGGTGCGAACAAAGGAAGTCTTCCCGAATACCTCGAAGGATTTCAACATACTTGCGGCGTGATGCAAACACCCGAAGCGCTTGAACGGGTTGCGTATGAGATGATGGAAGACATGTACAACGACGGCGTTGTGTACGTTGAAACCCGCTTTGCCCCCGTGTTTCATACCGAGCGCGGTCTGCACTGGGAAGATGTTGTGAGCGCTGTACTCGAAGGACTCGAACGCGGGAAGAAAGATTTCGGCGTCGGATACGGATTGATTATATGCGCTATGCGCAACATGAAACTTTCGCTCGAAATGGCGGAACTTGCGGGTGATTTTCGAGAGCGGAACGTGGTCGGATTCGATCTGGCGGGTGAAGAAGGCGGATATCCGCCGAAGAAACACGTGGATGCTTTTCATTATATCCAGCGGGAGAATTTTAACATTACGGTTCATGCCGGAGAAGGGTTCGGAAAGGAATCAATCTGGCAGGCTATACAATGGTGCGGTGCTCACCGGATCGGTCATGCAACCCGGATGAAGGAGGACATCACTGTGCACGACGGCACAATCGTGAAATTCGGTCAACTATCTCAGTATGTCCTCGATAAACGTATTCCACTGGAGATGTGCTTAAGCAGCAATGTGCATACGGGGGCGGCACCGAGTCTTGAAGAACACCCATTTGGCTTATATTACAATGCAAAATACCGTGTAACAATCAACACCGATGATCGTCTCATGAGTGACACGACAATGAGCAAAGAATACCAGATTGCGGCGGATATCTTTAAACTCAATCTGGATGATCTCGAGAAGATAGCGATCAACGCGATGAAATCCTCTTTTATACCGTACAACGAACGATTGTATTACATATATGATGTAATTAAAAAAAGATATGCGGATATACGTAAGGACATGAAGAAAAAATAGATATACCTATGGACCTCTACTTTCTTCGACATGGCAAAGCCGAACCGGTTTTTTCCGATGACTCCGAACTCACCACAACCGGAATTGAATCGATTAGAAACATAGCACGTGCCATAAAAGCGCTGAACATTCAATTCGATCAGATACTGTGCAGCGATCTCCAACGCGCTCAGGAAACTGCCGCGATCATTCAGGAAGTTTTAGAAATCCAAATCGAGATCGGATCGTGCACACCGTTAACACCGCCCGGTGATTGCGACGACTTGCTGCAATTGCTCAAAGATACACACAGGTCGTCGGTATTGATGGTTGGACACGAACCGATGATCAGCCGAACTATTTCCCGTTTGATCAGCGGCGATGAACAGAGTTTCATCACCATTAAAAAAGGGAGTTTGGCAAAAGTATTCATCGCCGAATATACACGGCACGTACGAGGCAGTCTCGAATGGCTTCTGACACCGAATGCCCTTATGAAAATTCTCGAGTCAAAAACTTCATACTAATGAAACACACCCTCATTACACTTAAACCAAAAGAGCATCACCGCGTTGTCGGTGGACATCAGTGGATATTCAGTAATGAAATTCAAAAGATAGAAGGCGAAACGGCAATGGGTGATATTGCAACCGTCTTACGAAACGACGGTATGCTGCTCGGCAAAGGTTTTTATAACCCGCATTCATTAATCGCCGTACGCTTGATTTCAAGAAAAGACGAACCGGTAGATTTCGATTTTTTTAAATCCCGAATTGAATCTTCGCTCAAACATCGCACACATATGTTTCCCGATTCAAAGACTTTTCGCGTTGTTAACGGAGAGAGCGACTTCCTACCCGGATTGATCATCGACCAGTACGGCCCCGTCGTTGTGGTGCAGATCGTTTCGGCAGGTATGGAACGACTGAAGACACTTATTTACGATGTTATAGAATCGTTGATAAAGCCATCCGCTATCATTGAAAAGAACGAAACACATCTTCGCGAGCTGGAGCATCTACCCCTGGAAACGGGTGTTGTTCGGGGAACAATGCCGAACCCGCCGCTACACGTAACCATGAACGATCTTACGTATTCGATAGATATCCTCAACGGACAGAAAACCGGATGGTTTCTCGATCAGCGGATGAATCATCACATGACCCGGTCGTACGCACACAAACTTGATGTGCTCGATTGTTACTGTTATGACGGCGGATTTTCTCTCAATGCGGCGGCCGCCGGGGCACGGTCGGTTACGGCGGTGGATTCCTCCGACGCTGCCGTTCAGCGCGCGACAGAAAACGCCCGGCTCAACAAACTCGAAGACCGGGTCCAATTCATTAGTGCAGATGCGGAAAAAACCCTTGTCTCTTTTGCACAACATCAACAGCGTTTCGGTCTGATAATAGTGGATCCCCCTTCGTTCACCCGGTCGAAAAAAAACGTCGGACCCGCACTGCATGCATACCGTGCACTTCACGACAATGTTTTTAAAATCCTTACATCACCCGGCTACCTGATAACCGCATGTTGTTCATATCACATCAGTGAAGATGCATTTTTTCACACAATAACGCATGCCGCTCATCGCAACAACCGGTCGCTTCAGTTGCTCGAACGCCGGGGTGCATCGTACGACCACCCGATTTCACCGTATATGCCGGAGACAATGTATTTGAAACTGTTTGTATTTCGGGTATTATAGTAGTTGAATTTCTCAGAAAGAGGAACTACCTTATAATAGTAAAGGTTTAAAAAAGAAAATACCTGACGGGAAAGGAACGGACATGAGGTGGTCAACAAGAGGCAAGGTTATAGTAAAAGTGTTTCTTTTTACTTTTCTGCTTATCCTTGCAGGAAATCCTGCATTTACGCAACAAACCGAATACACAGAAGAGCTGCGCAGCGGGTGGGGATTCGACATTCTTGTCTCGGATGGCGGGATCGGAGCGGGTGGTTTTTATAGGCGGGAATTCACTCCTACCATCGCCGGGTTTATAAATCTCTCCATTTCTGAATCCAAAGATCCCAGAGAAGTTGAGATGGTGGATTGGTTTACCGGACAACAAATTGTTCCGGGAAAAATTAATCGTTTTCTGGTAATTCCGATGCATATCGGAGTCCAGTATCGTTTGTTTAAAGATCAGATCATGGATAACTTCCGCCCGTTTCTCAGCGCCGGACTGGGACCAAGCATGATCTATTCTACACCGTACGAACATAGCTTTTTCAAAGCTCTCGGTTATGGTAAAGCATATCATACGGTCGGAGGGTTTATCGGCGCCGGTGCATATATCGGGTCTGATCCTTCCAATCTTGTCGGCATCAACTTTCGATATTACTATGTACCCTATTTTAGCGGTATAATCAGTATGATCGACTTCGAAAGAAGTACATCAATGGAAGATCTGCATTACCGGCAGATGAAACAATTCGGCGGGTTTTATATTACATTTACATTTGGTATGGCACGGTAATAAAAAACAAACCCTCAAGCTTCACAGAACCTCCCCAGAGTTCTGTAAAACAGTGAGGGTTTGTAATGTTGCTGTTTATAATATATACGGCAGCGCCCTTTATTTCCATGATGTGCATCACATAGGTATAGGAGCTTTAGAAATAGTAACGGATACCGATTGAAAGATCGATATCGAGCGCCGCGGGCGGAAATACTATTAATACACTTCCGAATTCAACAAATAAATCGAACGGTGCGGTCGGGACGAGATACGACACTCCTATTGCGCCGCGAATGCCGAGGCCGACACGATCGCGTCTCCTGTCGGTTCCGATCTCAGCCACGCGTCCGGTTCTGCCGGCGATACTCCCGCCGACTCCATAGTACAATGGAACACGCTGGTTATCAAACACATCGACATGGTAAAGATACGTTGCATGCATCCTGAAGTCGGTAAAGAACGATGCACCAAAAGCAAAATCGATCGCACGATCGGAACGGAGCCAGTACTTTGCGCTTAATCCGGTCGGTTCACCGACAATCAATACCATGCCGAATACTCCCCGTGCGGGCTGAATACCATCCGCACGCGGAAAATCCTGGCTCTCCACCGCCGCCGATGTAAGAAGCAATGTCATAACAAGAATCTGCAATCGTTTCATATATTCCCCGTTTGTAGTTGGTTAATGATTGATGTTTCGCATTACTGTCTTACCGATAAAATCCTTGCACAAATCAAATATCGGTTGCGAACGGTTAAGAAGAGTTACTAACGGTTAATACCGGTTGCCGGTGGTAACTAATACTCAACGCAACTATAAGCAACCATTAGCAACTGATAGCAACCGATAGTAACCGGTATCAACCTGTTAAACAACATAATTGCCGACCGTAATTTCACAAATAATTCTTCAGGATCCCCCCCGTTTCGGAGCCGTCCGTTCCCGCTATAACTTCCGGAGTCCCCTCCGCGACAATTGTTCCTCCTGCATCGCCTCCGCCGGGACCGAGATCGATGATATAATCGGCACATTTTATTACTTCCATATTGTGCTCGATCACCAGCACCGAATGTCCCGCGGCGATGAGCCGTTCGAAACAACCGAGTAATTTTGCAATATCGTCGAAGTGCAATCCGGTCGTCGGTTCATCTAAAATAAACAATGTGTGTTCGCTTTTTTCTCGCTCCATCAAATGCGCTGCTAACTTCACGCGCTGCGCCTCGCCCCCGCTGAGTGTGGTCGCCGGTTGACCGAGACGGAGATACCCCAGGCCGACATCATCCAGTACCTGTAAACGCTTCACCACTTTTTGTGACGGCTTGTGTTTGCGGAATTCAACAAGTGCATCCCGCACGGTCATCGAAAGAATATCGTCGATGGTAAATCCCTGCCACTTGATACCGAGTACTTCTTTTTTATATCGTTTGCCTTTGCAGCTTTCGCACGTGAGATAGATATCCGGCAGGAATTGCATTTCGATTTTCACATACCCGTCACCCTCGCACTCATCGCATCTGCCGCCCGGGACGTTAAACGAGAAATGCCCCGGCTTATATCCGCGAACCCGCGCTTGATGTGTCGATGCGAACAGATCGCGGATGACATCGAATGCCTTCACGTATGTTACCGCATTCGAACGCGGTGTCCTTCCGATAGGGGATTGGTCGACCAGTTCCACGT
>PWJF01000360.1 GCA_003560935.1 Ignavibacteriales bacterium | reverse complement strand
CAATTGAAAAAACCGCAATAAACCTTTCATCAAATCATATATCCATGAAAAATATGAGAGGATCGCCGGATGCAATTACTGTCGGGTATAAATCCATTCGTTTTCTATATATCGATTGTTGTAATCGGATTATTTTTATTCTTCGGTGTCTTTTTTACGGAGATAACCGGTGAAGTATTCGATACGGTACAGAATTTTATCGTAACAACGTTCGGCTGGTTTTATATTCTTGCAGTTGCCTTCTTTTTCGTCTTTGTTATATTTCTTTTTTTTAGTCCATACAGTACGTTTAAGCTTGGCCCTGACGATTCCGAACCGGATTACAGTTATGTGAGCTGGTTTGCCATGCTGTTTAGTGCGGGAATGGGTATCGGGTTGGTATTCTTCGGTGTCGCGGAACCGATGTATCATTATCTCGCTCCGCCGACAATGGATGGAGAGACCATCGAGGCTGCAAAAGAAGCTATGAAATTAACCTTCTTTCATTGGGGATTTCATGCATGGTCGATTTACATTATTGTCGGATTGTCGTTGGCATATTTTTCATTCCGGCACAAACTTCCGCTTTCTATCCGCTCAGCATTCTATCCTTTGCTTGGCGAACGAATTAACGGACCGATAGGGAATATCGTCGATATCCTTGCCATATTCGGGACCATGTTCGGCGTCGCAACGTCGCTGGGTATCGGCGTATTACAGATCAATGCGGGATTGAATTTTCTTTTTGGTATCGACTTTTCTACGACTCTCCAGATACTATTGATTGTCATAATATCTGTAATAGCAACGGGTTCGGTCGCCCTTGGACTTGATAAAGGCATCCGGAGACTGAGTAATTTCAATATGATTGTTGCGATTTCAATAATCGGATTTGTATTTATTGCCGGTCCGACCATGTTTATATTGAATTCGATGGTAGAAAATACCGGATTTTATTTACAAAATCTGGTCGGAACAACTTTTTGGTTGAATTCATATGAAGGGACTGAGTGGTTAGGCGACTGGACTCTCTTTTACTGGGGATGGTGGATTGCGTGGTCGCCGTTTGTGGGAACCTTTATTGCACGGGTGTCGCGCGGTCGAACGGTACGTGAATTTATTGCCGGCGTGTTGTTAGCCCCGACCGGCTTTACATTTATATGGTTAACGGTATTCGGAAATACGGGGCTGCATATGGAGATATTTGGCGCCGGCGGCATTTCCGGCGGAACCACCGAACAGATGCTGTTTCTGATGCTGCAAAATCTTCCGGTTGCGGCTGTCATGTCGCTGCTCAGTGTTATTATAATCGTTTCTTTCTTTGTCACGTCATCCGACTCCGGGTCCCTTGTCATCGGTATGCTTGCATCCAATGGAAACCCCAATCCGCCGTTGAGTCAACGTATATTCTGGGCGGTAGGCGAGGGTGCCGTGGCGGCTGTCCTGCTGCTTGCAGGTGGATTGGCTGCACTTCAGACGGCATCAATTACAACAGGTCTTCCGTTTGCGGTGGTGCTTTTATGTATGTGTGTGAGTCTGGTCAAAGCTATGAACCGGGAACGCGAAGAGATGGGGACAACACGGCGATATTTTGCCGCACGGCGATCTGACTTGCAGGAGAAAAAATCGAAATAACATAGTCTTTTAACACGATGGAGGAATCGTAATGAGTGATTGGAAACTAACGCTCGAGCATTTATTCAGCGATGAATACAGAGATCGCTTCAAAAAAAAACAGGAGGAACGAAAGGGAAAACTGCGTGTAAAACAATTTTTCACCGATGTTGTCGAGCCGGCGTTTGAGGAAGTAGCAGAAACACTCAATGAATATGACCGTGATGTAGAAATAGAGACGTCTAAGAATTCTGCGGCACTAAAAGTTATCCATAAAGGAAAAGAGGAGTTTTATTTCGGAATAAAAGTCAGACCATACGTGGAACGGAAATTTATGTTTCCGGTCCTCCCGATTAAGGATGAGGAGGGCCAGCTCTACCGTGCAGTTATTTACCTTAAGGGAGAGAAAGAGCGGATGGTTGAACACGATGTGACAAACTATACGCGCGATGAGATAGCCGAAACGTTTTTGTATTATTACCGGCGCCACTACGAGTGGCATAATTAATACCCGTTTGAGTCAGCGTGATACCTATTTTTCTTTTTGCGGCGATGTGCCTCCGGATTCACTCGCTTTTGCCTGATAGTATAAACTTTGATCCTCGTCGCCAAGTATACTGTACAGACGGGCAAGCCGGAGATAAAGTGACTTGGGATTGGTAACGTGCTGCACGCCGCTCTTGAGAAATTCAATGAGCTGATCGAGCGGCGGAATGTTCAGATCCGGTTCATAACAATCACACGCGTCAAGATAGGGATCGGGTTCATTCGGTTTTACTTCGGCGGCTTTACGGTAATATGCCATCGCAAGTTCGTAATTATCGTATTGAAAGAAGGTCAATTCAAATACGTTTGCCAGCCACATATACACGTCGTAGGCAATGTGCGGAAATTCCAGGGCAAGCTTTTCGCCAAACAGGCATAGCTCATCCGGAGTGAGTGCTTTATTCCAGAAAAGCTGTCGATACAACTCGATGTTGTCACTTTTGCCGTTTATTGCAGCTTCGAAAGCATCGAATATCTGGTTGAAATCTTTCGAAGCTGTGAATATACT
>PWJF01000159.1 GCA_003560935.1 Ignavibacteriales bacterium | reverse complement strand
GACGATGGTGAGCCGTCTGAAAATATTATTGAACTCCCAACTTGAACTTCTTCAATCTCTCGAATCCGAAGAGATTGGTGATTCGGAGGAGACACGACATAATGTTACCGTTGGTCGCAAGTCGGTCGATGTGGACGACATACTGGATAAAATGGATCAGGAATAAATTATTTTGGCAGAAAACCTGAAAAAGAAAATACAAGAAGCAATTGAAGTTATCCGCCGGCATACTCAAATGGAGCCGGCTGTCGGTATTATACTCGGAACCGGACTTGGCGGACTCGTGAAAGAAATAAATAAAGAGGTGGAGATAGGGTATGGCGATCTTCCCCATTTCCCGGTTTCAACCGTGGAATCGCACGAAGGGAAGCTGATCTTCGGGCAACTTGCCGGGAAAAACGTGGTTGCAATGCAAGGACGCTTTCATCTTTATGAGGGGTACTCCATGCAGCAGATCACATTTCCTGTGCGGGTAATGAAATTCCTCGGCGTGAATACCTTGCTTGTATCGAATGCATGCGGCGGAATGAATCCGCTCTACCGCAAAGGTGATATTATGATTATGACCGATCATATAAACCTGCTCGGGGATAACCCGTTGATCGGACCGAACGATGACGGGCTTGGACCTCGTTTTCCGGATATGTCGGAACCGTACAGCAACCATCTTATAGAGCTTGCTGAAAAGGTTGCGCTCGATAAAAAAATTAAGGTTCAAAAAGGCGTATATGTTGCAGTTTCCGGTCCGAATCTTGAGACAAAAGCGGAATACCGTTTTTTACGTATAACCGGCGCGGACGTGGTCGGAATGTCGACAGTACCCGAAAATATCGTCGCCAATCACATGGGTATGCGCGTGCTCGGCATGTCGGTCGTAACGGATGAATGTTTTCCCGATGCACTTGAGCCGGCAAATGTCGCCGATATTATTGCTGTTGCAAATAGAGCCGAACCGAACCTGACTGCAATAATGAAGCATGTAGTTGAGCGATTGTAATTGCAAGTTTAAGTGCCTATTTTGTGGGTGGGTTTGTAAGTTTGTTTGCGCTGGCAAATTTAAAGGTGTAGACGAAAGGTCGATTTTAACCCGTTCAATCTCAAGGAACGATGAGCATGGATCAGTCGATCGGTAAAATTTTGATCCTTATCGGGTTGATTATCATGGCAATCGGAGCGGTATTTGTATTCTCCGACAGGATGCCGTTTCTCGGAAAATTGCCCGGCGATATCAGGATTGAACGGGAGAATTTCAGTTTTTATTTTCCCTTGGGTACAAGCATACTGTTGAGCATCCTATTGACTGCGATAGTTTGGATTATTTCATTGATCGGGAGAAAGTAACGAGAGCATGTTTAAACAACTGACGGATAAGACCAGTCATCTGGAAATCGAAAGAGAGGTAAGTACGTTCTGGCAGCAGCACGATATTTTTAGTAAGAGTATTTCTACTCGTGCTGAGAGTCCGGTATTTTCGTTCTATGAAGGTCCGCCGACAGCGAACGGTAAACCGGGTATTCACCATGTCGTCAGCCGTACGTTGAAGGATCTTGTCTGCCGTTATAAAACGATGCGAGGCTATAAGGTAAATCGTAAAGCGGGATGGGATACACACGGCCTTCCGGTCGAGATCGAAGTGGAAAAGAGGCTCGGTATCAAGCATAAAGATGAGATATTCACCTACGGCATTGAGAAGTTCAATAAAGAATGTTACGAATCGGTTTTTACCTATCTGAAAGATTGGGAAGAGATGACACGGCGCATCGGGTACTGGATTAATCTCGATGATGCATACGTGACTTGCACACGTGAATATATAGAATCTGTGTGGTGGGCGCTTGATCAATATTATAAAAAAGGATTGATCTATCGCGGACACAAGATACAACCGTATTGTCCCCGCTGCGAGACACCGCTCTCATCGCATGAAGTTTCGCAGGGCTACCAGGATGCGAAAGATCCGAGTATCTATGTTCGTATTAAGTTAAAAGGCGAAGAAAATACCTACATACTCGTTTGGACAACAACACCGTGGACGCTAATTTCGAATGTCGCGCTCGCCGTTCATCCGGAAGTAGAGTATGTCAAAGTTAAACACGGTGATGGGCGGCTTATCCTTGCAAAAGAACGGCTCTCCGTTATTGAAGGCGATTACCGGATTATCGAGACGTTTACGGGAAAACAACTACTCGGTAAGGAGTACGAACGATTGTTCGATTATGTCCCGGTCGATTCAAAAGCTTTTTATATTGTCGAAGGTGATTTCGTTACCACCGAAGACGGATCGGGTATTGTACACATAGCGCCTGCGTTCGGCGAGGATGATAATCAGGTCGGTAAGAAGTACGGATTGCCGACGTTGCAGCCGGTCAACAAATCGGGTGAATTTACCGAAGAGATTACCGATTTCCGCGGCGAGTTTGTAAAGGAAGCCGACCAGAATATTATTATGAATTTGAAGCGGCGCGGGTTGATGTTAAAAAAGGAAACGGTCACTCACAGTTATCCGCACTGCTGGCGATGCAATTCACCGCTTTTATATTATGCACGTTCATCGTGGTATATTCGAACAACCGAGTATGCACAGCGAATGATCGAGCTTAACGACGAGGTCAACTGGGTTCCGCCGGAAGTCGGCACCGGACGGTTCGGCAACTGGCTGGCGGAGAACAAAGACTGGGCGCTCTCACGCGACCGATTCTGGGGAACACCGCTGCCGATCTGGGTATGCCCTGATTGTAATAAGGAGAAAAGCATCGGCAGTCTCGCCGAGCTTGCTCAGGGTACCTGGCGGGTTGACGGAATAGAGCGGCCGATCGACCCGAAGACATTCGATCCGCACAAACCGTATGTCGATCAGGTGTATTTCCCGTGCGAGTGCGGAAGCGAGCTGGAGCGCATCCCCGAACTTATCGATGTTTGGTTCGATTCCGGGTCTATGCCGTTTGCACAGTGGCATTATCCGTTTGAGAATAAGGAAATATTCGAAGAGAACTTCCCCGCCGATTATATCTGCGAAGGAATCGATCAGACACGCGGGTGGTTCTACACGCTGCATTCGATTGCATCGGCGTTGTTTGAAAAACCGGCGTTTTATAATGTGCTTGTCAACGAGTTGATCCTCGATAAAGACGGCATGAAGATGTCAAAATCGCGCGGCAACACCGTCGATCCGTTCGATATACTCGACCGGTATGGAGCTGATACGCTTCGCTGGTATCTTGTCACAACCAGTCCGCCGTGGCGTCCGACACTCTTTGATGAAGAGGGATTGAAGGAAATACAACGGCGGTTCTTCAGTACGTTGACCAACACATACTCGTTCTTTGCGTTGTATGCAAATATCGACGGCTATGCCGGAGGTGAAGATCGCATCCCGGTTGAGCAGCGGCAGGAGATCGACCGCTGGATATTGTCCGAGCTGAACTCGTTCTATGAAGAATATGCGCGCTTGATGGATGAGTACAGTGTTACTCATGCGGCGCGTGCCGTATCGGAATTCACAATCGATAAGTTATCAAACTGGTATGTCCGCCGCAATCGCCGTCGATTTTGGAAGAGCGAGAAAGGTCCCGATAAGAACGCAGCGTATCAGACATTGTATGAATGTCTTGTCGGTATAGCAAAATTGATGGCGCCGTTTGCGCCGTTTACTGCCGAAACGCTGTACCGTAATCTGGTATCGATCGGAAAAACAGAATCGGAAGAATCCGTTCATCTTGCAATGATTCCGGAAAAGGATGATTCGGTTGTGGATCGGAAACTTGAGCACAAGATGGATCTTGCGCAGCGTGTTGTGTATCTTGCACGTTCGATTCGTTCGAAAGCGAATATGAAAGTGCGGCAGCCGTTGAAGCGTATTATTATCTCCGCACGCAATAAGGATAATGAGCAACACATTCTGAACATGGAGCGGGTCATACTTGAAGAGATCAACGTCAAAGGAATTGACTTTGTCACCGATGAATCCGGAATGGTGAACAAGAACGCAAAACCGAATTTCAAATCAATCGGTCCGAAATTCGGCAAGATAGTGCAAAAAGTTGCACAACGAGTGAAGGATATGACCGGCGATGAAGTCACGGAATTTGAAAAGAGCGGAACGTTTTCATTTGAAGTGGACGGGCAGCCGGTTACATTACAACAGAGTGATATTGACATTTCAACCGAAGATATCAAAGGTTGGGTGGTTGAATCAGATGGCGTTGTAACCGTTGCACTCGACACCGAATTAACAGAAGCGCTGCGTGCCGAGGGACTTGCACGCGAGTTCGTCAACCGTATTCAGAATATGAGAAAGGATGCGGGTTTCCAGGTTACCGACCGGATTCGAATATACTATGCCAGCGACGACGAACTTCTTAAAAAAGCATTAACCGATTTTCATGAGTATGTGAAAACCGAAACCCTTGCCGCAGAAATGAAAAACATTGTCTCGAACGGGGAGAAGTTACAACCTCAATCGATTAACGGTATCAACTGTAAAATCGGTGTCGAAGTTGTCGGCGGGTAAACTGTTATTTTTTGTGCAACCAAATCATATAAGCCGTAAAGGAGACGAGATGGCCAAGAAAGCGACAGGTAAGAAGAAGACACAGTCGAAGAAAAGCCCGGTAAAATCATCTGCAGTGAAAACAATAAAGAAAGCCGCGGCGCCGAGAACATCCTCGAAGAAGGGATACCCCAAAAAAGATCTCGAACATTTCCGGAGAATCATTCTTGAGCAGAAAAAGGAAATATTGGAAGAGATCGCAACGCTGCGCGAAAGTATGATGGATACATCAACCGGTGAATATACCGGTGAGAACTCATCATACTCTATTCATATGGCAGATCAAGGCGGCGAGCAAATGGAGCGAGAGATTACATTCTTGTTCGCATCACGCGAAGGGAAGTATCTCCGGTATCTCGAAGATGCACTTCACCGTATCGATAACGGCGAGTACGGTTTCTGCAGAGATTGCGGTACGCTTATCGATAAAGAACGGCTCGAAGCCGTACCGATCGCTCAGCAATGCATCGAATGTAAAACAAAACAAAGCAAGAATACATAAGAGGACGAAGAGAGACCGTTGAAGGTATTATACGTTACGCTGGGCATAGTTCTTGCTGACCAGATCACGAAAATTCTCGTGAAGGGTTTTTCAATTCCATTTCTCGGAATAGTATGGGAAGGTATGTACTATGGTCAAACGATACCGCTTCTGGGGGATATCGTTCGAATAACCTATATTGAAAATCCGGGTATGGCTTTCGGCCTCAATTTCGGCGGAAAAACATTCTTCGCACTTTTTTCAATTATCGCCTGTATAGGCATTTTCTGGTATCTCTATACCATCCGTCATGAACGATTTCGCGTGCGCCTGCCTCTGGCCTTGATACTGGGCGGCGCATTCGGTAATCTCATCGACAGAGTTTTTTACGGCGTACTCTACGGCGAGGCGCCGTTGTTTCGCGGAGCCGTCGTTGATTTCATAGATGTGATCTTCTTTAATATTGATATATTCGGCTATCAAATGACGCGCTGGCCCGTGTTTAACATTGCAGATTCTGCGGTAACCATCGGCGTTATTTTACTTCTCATTTTTCACCGGGAAGCATTCCGTACCCATCGTGATCCCGAGAAACCCGGCGAAAAGGATACTTCAGTCGAAGCTGATGAACATCGGATACCGACCGATGGTCAGGAGAAAAAAGAAGAAGAAGTTATCCAAAGCGAGCGCCGGGATCCAAACGATTAAATGATGCCCGGCAACTCATTCTACCGACAGTGAAGGAAACCGTTATTCATATTACCGTTCCCCGGGGAAAGAAAAAAGAACGTATCGATGTCTTCCTTGCTCATCAGATAGAAAATGCATCCCGAAATAAAGTGCAAAATGCAATAAAACGAGGGTATGTAACGATCGACAATAAGCCCGTCAAAGCAAATCACATCGTTGCACCGGGTGAGGAGATAACCGTCGAGTTGCCATTGCCCCCGCCTCCTGGTACGCAACCCGAAGATATTCCACTCGATATCGTTTACGAAGATGAATCTGTTATAATCGTTAATAAACCTGCGGGTATGGTTACGCATCCTGCATACGGCAATTATACCGGTACACTGGTGAATGCATTGCTGCATCATACGCAGTCGGACCTTGCTGAAACCGATGATCCTCTGCGTCCCGGTATTGTGCATCGTCTCGATAAGGATACTTCGGGTCTCATGGTGGTAACTAAAAATGAGCGCGCATTACGCTTTCTTACAAAGCAATTTTCCGATCGTACCATCGACCGGGAATACTGGGCTATTATCTGGGGAACATTTACACACAGGAGCGGCACCATCGAAGCACGTCTCGGACGCAGTAAATCCGATCGAAAGAAAATAACAGTTAGTGATGATGGAAAACCCGCGGTGACACGATATGAGGTTATTGAAGAATATGACGGTTTGAGTTTGATCAAACTGAAACTCCTGACCGGCAGAACGCATCAGATACGCGTTCATCTTGCTTCGGAACACCGTCCTGTTTTCGGCGACCCGTCGTACGGCGGCAGACGGATTGTGTACGGCGGCGTTACTCCGAAACGGAAAGCATTCATTCACAATTTGCTTGAGAGGTTGCCGCGACAGGCATTGCATGCAAAAACACTCGGATTCGTTCATCCCGTTACGAAAGAACGGGTATTTTTCGAATCTGATCTCCCCGATGATATGTTCTATGTTGTTGAGCGGCTGAGAGATTATTCTGCATCGTGAGAAACTTTTACGGTATAATCACGTCTAAACTTTTAATATATCCCTTTCATTTAAACCGGAGGACGTATGACCTATCGACTGTCAATAGTTTTTACACTTCTCATTTTGTATTCATTGCAACTTGGTGCACAAACATCGCCCGTAATTGGATTACGGGATAATACACCAGCGGTTCATGCACTAACCAACGCCCGGATTGTTGTAAGCCCGGGAAATGTGATTGACAACGGAACAGTTGTTATCCGTGACGGTCTGATCGAAGCTGTCGGTGCGAATGTATCCCCTCCCGGAGATGCTCGTGCTTGGGATATGTCGGGAAAAACATTGTACGCGGGGTTTATCGAATTGTTTAGCGATGTCGGTATCCCCGATCCAGAGGTTGACCGCGAACGCGGAAATATCGAAGCGCTTCTGCGCCAGGTACCAGCACAATTCAGGTCCTTTTTGGCGGCACAGCTTGCAACAGATGAAGCTCCGGAAGGCGCTTCACATTGGAATCCCCAGGTGCGGTCATACATCGACGGCGCTGTTATATTTAAACCGGATGCTGAAAAGGCTAAAGCTCTTCGTTCGCAGGGATTCACCAACGCTCTCGTCGCTCCACAGGACGGTATTTTCCGGGGACGCAGCGCCTTCGTTTCGCTTGGTGAAGGGGATGGTAACGATCTTGTCATTCGTGAAAATTTAACCCAGAATATGTCGTTTGATCGTTCGCAAAAACTCGGCGGACGATATCCGACATCGTTGATGGGATCGATCGCGCTTATCCGGCAAACCCTCTCCGATGCGGATTGGTACATAAAAGCACATGAAGCATTTGCACGTAATCCTGCCGGTAACCGGCGTCCTGAAATGAACATCGCACTTGCGTCGTTAACCGAAGTAGTTCGCGGGCGCCAGCCGGTTATTATTGATACATCGGACGAGCTTGCATTACTTCGTGCATCCAAAATCGCCAAAGAATATTCGCTCTCCATGTGGGTGCGCGGCAGCGGTCACGAGTACAAAAGAGTAGACGCCGTACAATTCGCCGGTGTACCGGTTATTCTGCCCGTTAATTTTCCATCGCCTCCCGATGTATCGACACCCGAAAAAGCCCGCGATGTTTCACTCGAAGAATTGCGCCATTGGAACGATGCCCCTGTTAATCCGTCACGCCTATCGCAGGCCGGAATAACATTTGTCTTCACTTCGGATCAGCTTGACAATAAGCAAACATTCCTTTCACAGATCCGAAAAGCTATCGATAATGGGTTATCAAATAATGCAGCACTCGCAGCGTTGACAACAACACCTGCGCAAATGCTTGGTATGCAGAATAAACTCGGTACGATCGAGCGGGGTAAAATTGCCAATATTATCGTAGCCGACGGTGATATATTTTCCGCTGGTTCAAAAATCATTGATGTGTGGATAGACGGTAATCGCTATGAAGTAGAAACATTGCCGGAAGTCGATGTTCGCGGTACGTGGTTTGTATCGGTCGTCAATCCCGGCTTTACAGGAACATTGGAGATCAAAGGCGAGCTGGCACGATTAAGCGGAACACTCACAATCGATGAAAAGGAAATTGAATTAAAACCCGTTCGGTACGATCTGCAGCGGTTATCCGTTGCATTCCCCGGCGATTCGATAGATATTGACGGCCGTATCATTATGTCTTCAACGGTATCGCGGGATGAAATGTACGGTTCGGGTACGCTGCCCGACGGACGGTCGTTTAGCTGGCGTGCGGAACGGAAGGAAGATTTCTCGCCTGAAGAAAAGGAAAGACCCGAACGCAAAATTGATCGTATCGAACTACCGGCAGTGTATCCGGCGATGGAATATGGGATACAACAAAAACCCGAACAACCGCAGCATCTACTCATACGGAATGCTACTCTATGGACTCAGGGTTCTGAGGGAGTTCTCGAAAATGCCGATATGCTGATCACACGTGGAACTATCACCCGTATAGGCCGGAATATCAGTCCAACTCGTAATACAATTATTATCGATGTGGAAGGCAAACACGTCACCCCCGGATTAATCGATGCACATATCCATACGAGTATTGCAGGTGGTGTGAATGAAGTGGGGAACAATATGACAGCCGATGTGCGGATCGGGGATGTTCTCGACAGTAATAATATATGGATCTATCGGCTCCTTGCCGGCGGATTAACGTCTGCGAATGCACTGCACGGTTCAGCCAATCCAATCGGCGGTCAAAATGCGCTCATTAAAATGCGCTGGGGATCGTTACCCGATGAGATGTTGATCGAAGATGCGCCGAAAGGTATTAAGTTTGCACTCGGTGAGAACGTCGTTCGCCAACAGCAGCGGTATCCCAACACCCGCATGGGCGTCGAACAAATTATCCGCGATGAATTTCAAGCGGCTCTTGAATATGAGGAAGAATGGGGACGATGGGAGCGCAGCAGATCCGGAATCCCTCCGAGAAAAAATCTACGTTTGGAAACCGTGCTGGAGATCTTGAGAGGAGAGCGACATATTCACTCACACTGTTATCGACAGGATGAGATTCTTGCGTTGATTCGCGTCGCCGATGATTTTGATTTTACCATTCAGTCGTTTCAACATACGGTGGAAGGATTCAAGATTGCAGAAGTTTTGCGGGAACACGGTGCAGGCGCTGCGGTGTGGAGCGATTGGTGGGCGTTCAAGGTCGAAGCATACGATGCGACAACATATAACGCACGGCTGCTTCACGATCAGGGTGTTTTAACGGTGATCCATTCCGATAACACACAGCTTGCAACAAGAATGAATTGGGAAGCATCGAAGGTGGTGCAGACGGGGGTTGCCGAGGAGGATGCATTAGCAATGATAACGATTAATGCCGCAAAGATGCTCGGTATAGATGACCGTGTGGGTTCTCTCGAAGAGGGTAAGGATGCGGACTTTGTAATATGGGAGCGGCATCCGCTTGCAGCGGATACGCGCGCAGTTCAGACTTGGATAGACGGCAGAATGTATTTCGATATCGAAGATGATGCACGTATGCGGGAAGCAGTTCGTGAGCAGCGTGCGCAACTCATTCAACGCGCTCTTGACGCACTCGATGCAGGCGAACAACCCCGGCGCGGTCCGCGCGGTGGAATTTCACCGTTTGAAGGAGATTATTCATGTACGGAGGATCACTATGAATTATATTAAACGATTAATGTCTATGTTTACTGGTATAGTATTTCTATGTTTTTCGTTAAATGCACAAATCCCTGCGCCTCCTCAACAGCAGACGGTTGCAATAACCGGGGCGAAGATTCATACAATAACCGGTGACGTTATCAATAATGGCGTTATACTATTTGAGGATGGCGTAATAACCGCAGTCGGCACGGATATCGAAATACCGGAAGACGCCGATCATTATGATGGGAGCGGGAAGCATATATACCCCGGATTGATTCACGCCTACACGAATATGGGATTGACCGAGATCGGGGCGGTTGACGTTACCTCCGATTTTAACGAGCACGGAACTATCAATCCGAATGTACGGGCAGAAAAAGCATTTCATCCGGAAAGTGAACATATACCCGTTGCGAGGTCGCACGGTATCGCGGTCGCCCTTTCTTCGCCGGGCGGGGGCACCATTTCCGGTTTATCTGCAGCAATGATGATGGACGGTTGGACGTGGGAAGGGATGACTCTCCGCGCACCTATTGGATTGATGATCAACTGGCCGGTTATTACAGATAACGATAACAACGCACGCAAGCAACTCCGTGAAATAAAAGATGCCCTTGAAAAGGCACGGGCATATCTTAAAGCACGAACAGCATCAAATGACCACAGAACCGATATGCGATGGGAAGCCATGATTCCTGTTTTACGGCAGGAAATTCCTGTCGTTGTACAGGCAAATACGGCACAACAG
>PWJF01000357.1 GCA_003560935.1 Ignavibacteriales bacterium | reverse complement strand
GATGTTTATATAGCAACTATCCCCATCGGGCATGCCGACGGCTGGCAGCGCTCATCCGCAGGATGCGCTAAGGTTCGTATTAATGATAAACTGTATCCGGTCGTGGCTTCCGTTTCCGCAAGTCACAGTATTGTGAAGATAGGACCCGAGGAGGAAGTGAAAACCGGAGATATCGTAACGGTGTTCGACTGGCAGGATGGTTCGCGACCCGATGACATTAACAAAGCATGCGGTACTTCGACGTATGATCTTACTATGCATTTGAGTGCATTGTTGCCGAGATGGTTTGTTGAATAATTTATGGTGAGTCATCTCGATGCAAGTTTTCTCGCTGCTATCTTTTCTATTTCCACAAGAACCAATACACTAACACCCGCACCGACGACATACATCCACTCCGTCACCCCTATCGGCGATGTACCGAACAACGTATTCATAAAGGGGACATATGTAAAGATCAACTGAAATATGATCAACGCACCGATCGCTATGAATACATACGCATTACCAAAGAACTCACGCGTAAAGATGGTCTCGTGAAATTTACGGCAATTAAACAAATAAAACGCCTGTCCGGCAACGATCGTATTGACCGCGATGGTACGCGCGGTATCGAGATCGACGCCGCCGGTACGCATCAGTCTATAGAGTAATAGTGTGAATCCGCCGATCACAACGGACACGTAGAATATGCGCCACAGGAAATATTTCCCCAGAATGGGTTCGTCCGGATCGCGCGGAGGAAGCTCCATGATCCGTTTCTCCATCGCTTCGAACACAAGCGCAAGCGCGAGCGTAACCGCCGTCACCATGTTCACCCAGAGAATCTGTGCCGGGGTGATCGGCATGGTGATCCCCATGACTATCGCCGCAATCAATACAAGCGCTTCCGCTCCGTTGGTCGGTAAAATAAAGAGAATAGTTTTTCGGATATTATCGTATACCGTGCGTCCTTCTTCAACGGCATTGACGATCGAGGCAAAATTATCATCCGCCAACACCATCTCCGCGGCGTCTTTGGAGACCTCTGTTCCTTTGATCCCCATTGCAACACCGATGTTCGCCCGCTTCAGCGCCGGGGCATCGTTCACGCCGTCGCCGGTCATCGCACACAATTTGTTATTTTTCTGGAGCGCTTTTACGAGCCGCAGCTTGTGTTCGGGACTGGTACGCGCAAACACATTACATTTCATCGCAGCTTCCGAAAGCTTTTCATCATCCATCTCTTCAAGTTCCGAACCGGTGACGGCGCCCTCCCCGTTGTCAATTCCAAGGTCCCTCGCAATCGCTTGTGCGGTAATGGCATGATCGCCCGTTATCATAATGACGCGGATGCCGGCATCTTTACATTCCTCGATAGCCGCATATACCTCATCGCGAGGTGGATCAATTATTCCTATTAATCCAAGAAACACCATGTCCTTTTCAACGTCTTCATGATCTATTGAATCCGTCGATTTTTTTTCCTCGCGATACGCGGCGGCGATAAGTCGTTGTCCCCGTTTGGCTATCGCTTCCATTCGCTCCTTCCAGAAATCACGGTCGATATCCTTATCGCCATCGGCCGACGCCTGTTTGCCGCACTTTTCCAGAAGACTTTCGGGTGCACCTTTCAGAAACACAAACCGCTCGCCGTCGATTTCATTGAGCGTCGCCATATACTTGTGTTCTGACTCGAACGGTATGCCGTCGATCCGCTTCGGGTCGAAATCATCCAACCCGGCTTTGTAGGACAGCGTTATTAACGAACCCTCTGTCGGCGTACCTTCGAGTTTCCATTCGCCGTCATCTTTCTTTTCGAGAGAAGCGTCGTTGCACGCGCGAATGCATTGCATCAATCTTTCGAGCACCGGTTCATCACCGGCGTTAGCTTCCGCATCGTCTTTTTTGATCTTCCCCTCCGGTTCGTATCCGGAACCTTCGACCTCAAACTCATCGTCGGCAGTGAGTATTGTTTTCGCGGTCATTTCATTTCGTGTGAGCGTGCCGGTTTTATCGGAGCAGATCACGCTCACCGAGCCGAGCGTTTCGACCGACGGCAGACGCCGGATGATAGCATTTCGTTTCGCCATACGCTGCACGCCGATGGCCAGCGCGATGGTCAGGATGGCGGGTAATCCTTCGGGTATGGATGCTACGATAACACCGATCGTAGCCAGGAACAATTCGGAAAGCGTATAGTCTCTGAAGAAGAAACCGAATGCAAAAAAGGTGCTTGCGAAAATCAATATGAACAGCGATAACTTCAGAGCGAAGCGGTCGATTTTCTGAAGAAGCGGAGTCGTGATCTCTTCGACGCCGGAGATCATTTCGGTAATTTTACCGATCTCGGTATTCGCGCCCGTCGTCACCACGACGCCGGCAGCCGTTCCGTACGTAACCATGGTACCCGAATACGCCATACTTTTCCGGTCGCCGATGACGGCCTTCTCTTCAACCGGACCGGTAGTTTTACCGACGTCGGTCGATTCGCCGGTAAGCGGAGATTCTTCGACCCTGAGGTTCTTTGCCTGGACAATTCGAATGTCGGCAGGGATTTTATCTCCGGAACGTAATTGAACAATATCGCCGGGGACGATCTTTTCGGCGTTTACTTTCCGGCGCTTTCCTCCTCTGACAACCAACGCTTCAAGTGAAACAATTTTCCGG
>PWJF01000307.1 GCA_003560935.1 Ignavibacteriales bacterium | reverse complement strand
GGTCGCACTCAGCGGCGGTTGCCCGGTGATGTTCGGAGTTCTTACAACCGAAACTACCGAGCAGGCAATGGAACGGGCGGGTGGTAAAGTCGGAAACCGTGGGTGGGATGCTGCTCTCGGCGCTATCGAAATGGTTAGATTGTTAGAGCAACTCAAATAAGATTGAATGGATTAATGAGGGGATGAGAAGGTACGTGATTCGGTTAGTTGGAATTGTAATAATCAGTTGTGCTCTTGCACAGTATGTGTTTTCAAGTAGCGAACAATGGCGCAACTTTACAGCGATGAATCAAACACGCGGCGCTGTACAACATGACAATGCAGTGTATGTGGTTACCAGCGGCGGGATGTTTGCTTATACGAATAACGGAGAAACAATCGAGACATTTACGACTTCTGAAGGTTTATCAGCGATCGATTTAACCGCTGTTGTCGGCGATGATAACGGTATGATCTGGATAGGCGCCGCAGGCGGTTACCTTGACGGATATAATCCGCATGACCGTTCGTGGAGAAGGGTGACTGATATTACCCGCGCAGATTTTCCGCAGCGTGATATTTTGACGCTTGAGACACGGGGAGATACGCTTTATGTCGGTACGAGCTACGGCGTAAGCATCTACTCGATTTTCCGAAACGAATTCAACGATTCCTACATTAAGTTCGGGGATTTCCCCACCCAAACGCCTGTAACCAGCATTACCTACGACGATTCAGATATTTGGGTCGGTACCACTCTCGGAGTTGCACGGGCTAACGTAAATGATCCTCTGTTAGCAGCACCCGACCGGTGGCATACCTACAGTGCGGAGTTGCCTTCTGCGTCGGTAAACGATATAGCGATTTTTAATGATCGCGTATATGTTGCCACATCGTCGGGACTCGTCTATTATGACGGCGAACATTGGAACATCGTTCCTGAATTTGAAAATGAAAATATCGTCGCTCTTGCAGTAAATACGCATGTATATGTTGCCGGAGAGCGAAACGTGTACCGGATAGATCGGAATCAGAATGTTACTTCCTATGGCGGCCGGTTAGACGGAGTCATAACGGGGTTATTCTTTTTTGAACAGGATCCACGCGTGCTGGTCAACAATTTCGGCGTCGCATCCCTTGAAGGGAGCTGGGTGTATACACTCCCCGAAGGACCTGTAACAAATTTTATTATCGATGTGGAGGTCGATATATTCGGTAACGTGTGGATAGCAACGGGTGCCACCGTTAGTGCCGATGGATTTGCTCGTTTCAATCCTGATGGTTCCAAGAGCGAACAATGGTGGAACGTTCCGCGGCTAACGTATACATATACGGATCAACAGACATCGGAAAGTAAATCCATTACGCTATTTAAATATCACCGTGCACGTGCAATGCAAGATGGAACCGTCTGGCTCAGTTTATGGGGCGAGGGTGTGTCGCGGGTCATACCCGATAAAAGCGGCGCACCGGTAACAAGCGGCGACGTGGTACTTGAAAATGAAGATGTGATAATAGAGCATTTTTATCTGAATCACGGTCTGGATCCTATTCTCGGGTCATCGGCGTTCGTAGTAATCGGTAATAGCGCGATGGATAATCAGGGAAATGTGTGGATAACAAATTATAAAGTCAACACTATGCCGCTTGCACGGTGGTCACCCGACGGAACGTGGGACTTTTACCCGAACATGCGGAATTCCTTTGCCACGGTTTTAACCGATATCATCATCGATAGGTATGATACAAAGTGGATTATTTCTACTATCGATGACGGCAGGGGACAGCGCGCCCTTTTTTATTTTAATGAACATCAAGCTGTCGGCAGCCATAGTAATGGATGGGGAGTAGTAACAACCGCCAACGGACTGCCGTCGAACAATATTAATGCAATTATCGAAGACAATCGTGGTGAGATCTGGATCGGAACCGAGGCAGGGCTTGCGGTTATTACAAATCCGCTCGAACCGCAACTCTCGGTTCGTGATATTTTCGTTTTACAAGATCAATATGTACACAGTATTGCGGTTGATCCGTTAAATCGGAAATGGGTGGGGACACAGCAGGGTGTTTTTCTTCTCTCACCCGACGGTACATCGTTGATAAGTAATTATAATGTACAGAGTACAAATAATCAACTGCTATCGAATGACGTCCGGTCCGTTGTGTTCGATGATAATCGAGGGGTTGCATACTTCGGCACAGAACGGGGGCTGTCAACGCTGCAGACAGTTGCCGTTGCACCACGTACTCAATTCAATGAACTTTTCGTTGCACCGAATCCATACCTGATTCCGGCAGAATATGAGTTGAAAATAGACGGACTAGTGCGTAATTCATCGGTGAAGATATTGTCGGTGGACGGACGTTTGGTCCGGGCATTCGATTCTCCCGGTGGAAGGGTTGCCTTCTGGGACGGACGGGATGATTCCGGCCGCCAGGTTGCAAGCGGTGTGTATATCGTTGTGGGTATTTCCGAAGACGGAACTGAGGTCGGAAAGTCAAAAGTAACGGTGATACGAAGGTGACACGTATCATACCGTATTTTATAAAGATTTTACTAATTAATGGTTAATTAACCTACTAAACCACTGATATGTATCATGATAAACCAGGAGGAGGTTGGCCTTGGAAAATAAGTACAATGAAGAACTCTTTACCAGCCGAGTTC
>PWJF01000215.1 GCA_003560935.1 Ignavibacteriales bacterium | reverse complement strand
TCCTTACCTTCCGGAATTTAGGTTTGATCTGCTCTCTGGTAACCACCTGTTCTACCATCGAAGGTTGTGTGATCAGCCCATGTATATCCAGGGCGCTGTAGAAACCGATATAATAATCCTTCGGCTGTACCATCGCGGCTGCCGTAAGATGCCAGTTCGGGAAATATTTATCCGGGTCTTGCTCGTAAGGAATGCGGTAATACAATCCGTCCTTTATACGCATAAGTATCCCTCTTCGTGTCATATCGCTGAGCAGTTTCCTTACAGTTGCATAATCTTTTCCCGATAGAATGCTCATAGCATCATCCAGCGAAAAGAACTCCTTCTTCTGCCTGATGAGTTCAGTCAGCAAATGAGATGAGCGGTATGATATATTTTTGTTCATATCTGAATTGTGAATTAATAGCTCACATTTAGACTACAATACAATATTAATAAAAAAATGAGGGAAAGGCAAGAATTAGTATATATATCTTGATTGTGAGTTTTAAAGTAACTATTGGGATATGTCTAATTAAAATGGTGCTTTTCTGGTAAGATTTAATCCTTTGGTAGAAACTTCCAGAAAAAGAGCGATGTGTTCGGTTGTAATGCTTGTTTTAGTATTTCCTTTGTATCCATTTACTACACCATCTCTTTTCGTAAGGTCATCTACCAGAATGAGAGAAATTAAGTTTTTACTTACAGGTTTTCCGGTTCAGGAACTCTTATCATGTAAACTGCTGATCAAATCTCCGCTTGATTTCCTCATCCGTTATGTCTTCCGTCCGGTGCCCCAGCAGCCACCGGTGACCGAACGGATCTTTCAATAGACACTGGCGCTCGCCGTGTGATTCGTCCGAAGGTCCGCGGAGGATCACCGCACCCGCTCCGACCGCCCGGTCCACCAGAATATCGACATTATCAACGTGCAAATGTACCATCGTACCGCTGTCGCCGACTGTCTGAGGACTCAGAAAATCATGATCCGGATGTTCGTCGGCAAGCATGATAACAGCCCGCCCTAGTTTCAACTCCGCATGAGCAATTTTGCCGCCGGGTTCGGCAAGGCGTAGAATTTCTTCGGCGCCGAAAACACGTTTGTAGAAATCGATCGCTGCGGCGCCGTCATGCACGCATAATATAACATACAGGTTATGTATGCGCCGGGGTTGTGCCTGTTTCGGGTTCCGTATTTTTAATTTCGCCGTGCATGACGCCGTCGTTTCCGTCGGGAACGATGAAGTGCTCTTTCGCATCGAATGCGTTCTTTACAAATTCTCTGAATATTGCGGTATCTTTCATAATGAGATACGGCATTAACGGAAGATAGTGTTCGGGGATCTTCATGTTGTCTTCCTTCCTGATGAGAATAGCGGCGGTTGTATAACGTAATGTTTCATATCATTTATTGTCCTCCAAATACAATATTGCCTCCTGCACCCAGTCATTTTCAGGATTGAGTACAATATCCGGTGCGATTCCCTTATTATCGATACCCATCCCCATATCAATCCGCCTGCTCCGGGTCGTTGCGTAATCGAGCCGAAGGGAATAACACGGGAAATCCGCCGAGCGCATATTGGCATAATCCAGGACACCGGCCGTCGGCTGTCCCATAACGGTCACTTTTCCGCTCTGCATTGCCGCGAGCAAAAAGTTCTCGGTCGAGCTTGCACAATTTTCATCTACAAGGACAACGACCTGTTCCGGATACGTTTTAACCTCATCAAAGGTAATCGTGGTATCATCGATGATGCTCACGAATTCGCCTCTGTGCTGCTCCATCGTTTCCAGTATTTCCCGCAACAGTTGAATGAGATCGTCGGGGATGTGCGGATTATCGAGCAACACGGCCCAGTTTTTAATATTTTCTTCTGTCGACAGCACATCCGTCCCGACAACCGTTACGGGACCGGTATAGATATACGGCAGAATCGGCCGGAACGAAAAATCCGATCCGCCGCCGTTACCGCGCACATCGATAATCCATGAGGGTGCGGTTGCAAGGAAATCACGGTGATGCGTCATTACCGAGTCGATGTTACGCGCATTCCATTCTTCGAACGTGCCGATTTGCAGATAAAATATATCGCCGGGAAGAATCTCGCTACTCACATTCGCAATACGTGTCTCCGATGCGGGCGTAAATTCTCTTCCCGCTTTCGTCCAGCCGCCGTTATTGAATGAGACACCGTCGAAGGTAAACGTTTCGATATAGGGCTGATGATAGAGATAATACACTATAGCGGAAAACGTCTTCTCATCAATTTCTTTCAGTTCGAACTTCACCTGCCCCTCGTTCCATAATTCGGTTTTCGAAGAGACGATGACGGCGGCGTAATCCCTGAATTCATTTTCATTTCTTACGACGGCAACTTTGTAGGTTGAATCGCGGTTGAAGTAAATTCCTTCGACGGTACCGGATTCGTACAATGATTCAAGTGTTGAAGCAGGAAGGTAAGTAATCTCGGTTCCGGCAGTTCTTTTTTGTAAATGTGCAGAATCAATATCAGCAGATACAAAATTACTCCGCACCTGTATATGTCCGTCCTCAAAGAAACCGAGCCACTCGTTTATCAAAACCCAGCAGTATGATTCTTTTGTAGTATTTCTGCTTCTTTTAAGTAATTGTTCGGTTAATTCAAGATAAGCCGGTCGCGTATTGTCGT
>PWJF01000048.1 GCA_003560935.1 Ignavibacteriales bacterium | reverse complement strand
CCGTTTTGAAGAATACTCGGGTCGATGTTATTCGGGTTCGCTGCCGATAGTGTATTCATACGGACCGCATCACGGGGAAGAAGCTCCGCTCTCCGGTTGGCGCGGATCGGGCACGATCTTTTTCGGAAGCTGTAATCTGCGCTGTGTATTTTGTCAGAATTATACCATCAGCCAGCGGCCTCGTGAAGCGCGCGACCATGAGGTGAGCGTACCCCATCTCGCATCGATCATGCTTTCATTGCAGGAACAGGGATGCCATAATATCAATTTTGTTTCACCGACGCATTTTGTTCCGCAGATTGTTCGCGCCGTTGAGCTTGCTGTGAGGGAAGGGTTGTATATACCGCTCGTCTATAATACGAACGGATACGATATGGTCGAAACGCTTCGCCTGCTCGACGGGATCGTCGATATCTATCTGCCCGACTTGAAATACGGTGACGACGATACTGCATACAAATATTCAAAGATAAAAGATTATGTTACGCATGCCCGCGAGGCACTCCGGGAAATGTACCGGCAGGTCGGCAAAAAGGAGGTTATTAGCGGTGACGGCATAATGTACCGCGGCATGATTATCCGCCATTTGATGCTGCCGAACAATATATCCGGCAGCAAGGAAACGATCCGGTGGATTGCACAAAACCTCAGCCCCGATGTTCACGTCGGTGTAATGTCCCAATATCATCCGGCGAACCGGGCATTTGAATACGATGAATTGAAGCGGGGACTCTCGCGCGAGGAGTATCGCGAAGTCGTTGAGGAGGTACGCCGTCTGAAAATGACCAATGCAATGATTCAGGGCGAACCGTTCGGATATTTTTGAATTATTTACCCTGTAAATGTTGTTATTTAGACACTGAAAGACACCGAAAATTTTTAATTCAGTATAACGACCAGGAGGACACAATGGCTTTGTTGACTCAGGATCAAATCGATAACGAATTGAACTCGTTGAACGGGTGGAAACAAAACGGAAAAGAAATCGAAAAAGAATTTGATCATAAGGATTTCGTGCACGCAATGGGGTTTGTCAATTCGGTTGGACTGCTTGCCGAACGGGCCGATCACCATCCCGATATGGATATTCGATGGAATAAGGTTAAACTCGTACTCTCAACACACAGCGAAGGCGGTCTCACCGAAAAGGATTTCAAACTCGCAAAAAAAATCGACGCATTGTAAAAATAATGATTGGTTAGCCGGAAACCGGAAACACAAAACACGAAACACGAAATATACATGGCCTCACCGCGATTGGAATCATTGCTGCAATTCCTTGAAAAAGATCCCGACGATTCTTTTACCAGATATGCTATTGCCCTGGAATATGTATCGGAAGGTAATATGGTACAGGGCATCGCATATCTTGAGGATTTAATAAAACGCGATCCCGGATATGTTGCGACCTATCTGCAGCTTGGATATTTATATACGGAAACGGATCGTAAAGAAGACGCCATCGCGATACTCAGGCGCGGTATAGAGATCGCGCGTCAATCGGGCGACTTGCATGCGGCAAGCGAGATGCAGGATGAGGTTGATGAACTGGAGTAATAATTAATGGAAACCACAAAGACTCAAAGACACGAAGATATTTTAGAAATGTTCAAAAAATCGGGGGCGTTGCTGGAAGGACATTTTCTCCTGACGTCGGGCAATCACAGTAATCAATATTTTCAATGCGCGAAGGTATTGCAGTATCCCGAATACGCCGAAAAGCTTTGCGGGATCATTGCCGATCGGTTTAAGGATAAAAAAATAGATGTCGTTGTTGCGCCTGCCATTGGAGGAATAGTTGTCGGACAGGAAGTGGCGCGGCAGCTCGGGGCGCGCTCTATATTTACCGAGCGAAAAGACGGTGCGATGCGATTGCGCCGGGGGTTCGAGATAAAGGCAGGTGAACGTGTTCTGGTGTGCGAGGATGTTGTAACCACCGGGGGCTCGGTGTTCGAGGTGATTGAAAAAGTGAAGCAACAGGGTGGCGAGTTTGCAGGCATCGGGTATATTGTCGACCGGAGTGGAGGGAATGTCCGGTTCCCGGTTGTAAACACAGAGGATCAGATTGCTTGTTATACAACGCAGGCGGTGAAATATTCGCCCGTAGAGTGTCCGCTGTGTAAAGAAGGAAGCGAACCGGTAAAGCCGGGGAGCAGGGATGGGTAAATAAATGGATGATTGCATGAGGCGAATAGCTAAAAAGTTGGACAGAAATTAAATATGGAATTTATAGTAAAAAAACGTGACATCCTACACAAAGGCGTCGTTTTCGACCTCATCGTCGATCACATCGAGTACCCGTCGGGCAACGGATCCGTCCGTGAGGTTGCAAAACATCCGGGCGGTGCGGTGGTAGTGCCGGTATTCGATAACGGCGATGTCTTGTTGATCAAACAATACCGGTATCCTATCGATAAAGTAATTTACGAATTGCCCGCGGGAAAATTAAACAACGGCGAGGATCCCGAACAGTGCGCGCGACGCGAAATGGAGGAAGAAACGGGCTATAAAGCGGATCGGTTCGAGAAGCTCACCGCATTTTACACCACACCCGGATTCTGTACCGAGATATTACACATCTATCTTGCGACCGGATTACAGGAACTTGCAAGCGGTCAAAGATTGGAAGAAGGAGAAGCGTCTATAACGATAGAAAAGTTCCCGCTCAAACGCACACTTGAATTGATCGAATCCGAAGAGATAGTCGATGGAAAGACGATTGTTGGTCTGTTTTTGGCTGCGAGGAAGATTGGGTAGAGGCGGTTCGCGAACCGCCTCTACTTACCGATCGCCCAAACCCGAACGATCACCCCTTCATCCTCAAACCCTTCTCTTCTTCGGTAAATATCCATCCCACGATCTTGCCCGGATTTATCTTCTCGAAATAATCCCAGTACTGCTCGTTTCGTAAGTAACGTGAAGATGTATCGTTCGGCGGTATCTGTTTTACATAATCCATAATGGTCTTGAATCGTTTCTTCCACGCCTCGAAGTTCGAGACACGCAGGTCGACCCAGCCGTCTTTTGTCCATGCTTCGACGTTTTCCTTGTTGATCGGGAGCTCGCTTTCACCCCGGAAAGGCGGTATTTTTATTTCGCTTCCCCGGAGGATCGTTTTCCCGTCGGGCATCAGAATAGGGAGTCCGATCGATATGATCGCACTGCGAAGGTCTTTATCGTTTTTGATCAGCGCTACTATCTCCGAGCTTAAATCTTTAGCGGATGCTTTTACCACGTTCTTCATACCGCCGGCAACCAGGCGCAGGAGATGTGCTTCGTACAGCAGTTTAGATAGCCGCGGAGGTCCGAGTATCTCAAATGCAACACTTTGTGTGTTATGTTTCTTTTCAAGCTCCGACAACCTGACCATTGCCTGTTCGAACATATATCCTGCACGGTACGTCGGCGGAAGAACGTAATTATCGAGCGAATTGATCACATCATAGCCGGTGTTACCGCCGCGGATCTCGTAAATGACGGCATCGGCGATCTCTTCGGGTGTGACAAATTCCATCTGTCCCGGAGTGGAGATCGCTTCAAACTCGCCGAGCGAAAACGTTCCGTTCTCGCCCGTATCGATGTAAACATTTTTTAATATACCGTTGAGTTTCTCGCCGTATTCTTTTCCCTTTAAAACGAGATTTCCTTTCAACTGGATACCTTTTTCGGGAGGACAATCGACAAGCATAATGGGATTCCCGCGCTTGCTTATCTCCCCGTAATCGATTTTCTTCCAGGCGATCGCGGCCGTCGGTTTTATTTCTTTGATTATCGCACTCTCGGGAGTTCTTCCTAACATGAAAAGCAGTAATGTATGCGCGCCGGCAACGGCAGTTTTGCCGAGCAGCACCTGTGACGGACGCTCCTCGCTATGCGTGTACGGAATGTTGAATCCCATCCCGCCGGAACCGCTTGTGCCGATCTTCATATAAATTATTGTCTTGAATTCCTTGAAGGCACGATACAGGATCTGTATATGTCTGATGAGCTGCGGCATATATAACGTGCACAGGAGCCGTTCGGATGCTTCGATGAGAGAATCCGGGTTGCCCGATTCACGGGCTTTTGAAATATTCTGAACGACATTGCGGGAACTCTGAAAAATATCCTGATACGCAATAGCAGTTGCGGAGTTGATGCAATCTATAACAATATCGGGTTTATGTTTTTTAAACAGATGATAGATCGTCGATCGATGAAACAGATCGTCCTTTAGATCGTCTATAATATCGCTGATCATACCGAGCCTGCGCTGTTCATCGCCGAGGATCTCATCACGCGGAAGGTCTTTATATTCGTTCCGGACGAAGATATTGCCCCACCACGGAACGAAAAAACCTTTACCGGCATTCGGAAATTCTTTCCGAAGTTCCGCGACCGCTTCGTCGGCTTCATTTTTACGTAATGACGTTACGATAATTTGTTTGGGTTTTTCGTGCATTATTTTTCGGATGACGGAGGAGCCAACGAGACCCCAGCCGCCGAGTACCAGAACTGTTTTATTTTTGATATCCATACATTCTTTCTCTCGGTTGGTTTATGATGGAAGGTTCATTACAAAGATACAAAAAATATAAGAGAATGTGAAGTTTTGCACAATTACAGAAACTTTACGATATTAATATATTGTTATATCATCACACCGCATTTATTCACAAAAATGGTATTATGATACTGAATGACGGCACGCTGGTTGTAAACGAGTCTCCCAAGACCGTCCAGGAAGTACGGAACATTCTCGACCGGATACTCGAAAGCTATTATGTTCCTAACGGTGCACCGGAATATGACAAAATCCGGCTCAGTGAGGAATATAGCTCGCTCATCAAATGTGTGCGGCTTTTACAAATATTCAATTTTACGGACATGGAACAACACAATGAACAGAAATCGTTTTGGATTAATCTGTACAATCTGCTTACAATACACGGGATAGTGCATTTTCAGATCAAGTTGACCGTATGGGAACGTCCGAACTTCTTTTTCTCAACCGAGTATAATATCGGTGGATACCGGTTCAGCTTATACGATATTGTGCACGGTATACTCCGTCGCAATCGCCGTCGCTGGCGTTTTCTCTCGCCGCCGTTCCGGGGGAACGATCCCCGGATACGTTTTTCATTGAATGAACTCGATCCCCGCATTCATTTCGCGTTGCACTCGGGATCGCGTTCATGTCCGAAGCTTTCAGTGTATCATCCCGATAACATAGATGAGGAACTCGATGCCGCTTCATGTCGGTTTATAAACAGTAATCAGTTTGTGTACGATAAACAGACCAGGATTTTAACGTGCTCGAAAATATTCAAATGGTATGCCCGTGATTTCGGTAAGAAGAAAGCCGACCGGCTTGCGTATCTGGCACAGTTCGTGGATGATAACGAGACCCGGGAAGTCCTGGAAGACGATGTATCGGCAGTTTCGATTAAATATTTACCCTACGATTGGCACTTGAAATCATCGGGATAAAGATAGAGGATATACATGCGTGTTGCAATGTTCAGTACCAAAGGGTACGATAAAACTTTTTTTCAGGCGGAAAACAGAAATCACAATCACGATATCGCATATCTTGAGGCGCGGTTAACCGCCGAGACCGCTAAACTTGCCGACGGTTACCCCGCTGTGTGTGTATTTGTCAATGACATACTCGATACGAGCATTCTGGATGATCTCGCCGGAAAAGGTGTTACATTGATTGCACTCAGGTGCGCCGGTTTTAATAATGTAGATATAAAAGCAGCGCATAAGTTGGGGGTAAAGGTTGTTCGTGTTCCCGCCTATTCGCCGCATGCCGTTGCCGAACATACCGTAGGTCTCATGCTTGCATTGAACCGCAAGATTCACCGTGCATATGCGCGGGTGCGTGAGGGTAACTTTGCACTTGAAGGATTACTTGGATTTGACATGCGCGGTAAGACGGTTGGTATAATCGGCACCGGGAAGATAGGTCAATGTGTGGCTGAACTGCTTCACGGGTTCGGCTGCCGGTTGTTTGCACACGATCCGTACCCGAATCAGAAACTCGTTGATATAGGAGTAGAGTATGTATCGTTGCGTGATATGTTTTCACAATCCGATATCATTACACTGCACTGCCCGCTCATGCCGGAAACATATCATATCATCGACGACGCGGCGATCAGAATGATGAAGCACGGGGTTATGCTCATTAATACCAGCCGGGGTGCGCTTATCGATACGCCCGATGTTATCGATGCACTTAAAGACGGCAAGATCGGATATCTCGGCCTCGATGTATATGAAGAAGAGGGTGATCTATTCTTTGAGGATCTCTCCGACAAAGTAATTCAGGATGACGTATTTTCACGATTATTGACGTTCCCGAATGTAATCGTGACGGGGCATCAGGCATTTTTCACAAGCGACGCGATGAAAAGCATTGCAAAAACTACACTCGCAAACATCAGCAAAGTCGAGAAAGGCGAGCAGTGTGAGAACGAGGTGACGGTGGAACATATAAAATCTTAGTAGTCGGTGCGTCGGAATTTCACGTATGCGAGCAGAAAGAGAAATGTTCCGGATAACAATGAATACACAAACGGCATCATATCGAAACCATTTTCCATGATCTGTATTGTCGTTGTCTGCCGTTCAAATATACCCATGAGTTGTTGCACCATCGGCTGAATTTGCGGAAGTCCGTAATGCAGGACGGTAATTATAACCTCGGCGGTTTTTGTTTGGAGAAACGGCAGCGGAATAGTTTCATACTTTACGATAATATCCGATAAAATAAACAGGTGTAAATACACAAATATAAGCACAACCCCGATGCTGCGGGAAATCACCGCAAGGAATGAAGCCAATGCATAGACGGTTGCAAATAACAATACACTGAGCACCCAGACATACATCACCGAGGCATTCCAGAATCCCGTCGTAAACCCGACGATCAAAAACATTCCGAAATAAAAATAGAGCAGCGCTGCGCCGATTGCGGAGACCCCGCCGAGATATTTTGAAAATAACAGATGAAGACGCGAGATCGGTTTCGACAGATAGATATCGATCGTTCCGCGTTTGAGAAACGAAGGTATAATACCCGCGGTCGCAAACATACCGAAAAGCATCATTCCCATCAACGATCCGCCGATGGTAAATAAAAAAATGACCGAAGAGGGATCAATGAACCCGTCGCCGATCGGGATCTCGTTACCGAAGAGGTAGAGTATTTCCGGCTTGCCGTCGGCATATTCAACCCGTAATCCGAACAGCACAACCATCATGATAATGGTACCGATTGCAAGATAAATGAGCAGGGTGACCCGGGTGATCGACTCGTAAATGGTATTCCAGACGATGGTCAGTAATTTCATTGTTTCGGTTCTTCGTTGATAAGATTTATGAACGAATCTTCAAGTGTCGATTTGCGCTGCGACATGCTCTTGACAAATATGCCGTGCGAGCGTAGTGCATCAAGCACCGAATTAATGCTTTCCTTGTTTCCCGCTGCGACGTGAAGTATCCCGTTTTCAAGGCGTACCGAACCGTCGATAGCCTGTATTAATGCAAGCAGATCGTCGTCGATGATTCCGTCATATAGAATCTCATACTCATCCGCCGTTGTTGTAAACTCATCGACCGTTCCGCTTTTAATAACCCGTCCATTTTTCAGGATAGCGACGCGATCCGAGATCACTTCAACTTCCGAAAGTAAATGTGAATTCAGAAAGATGGTCTTCCCCTCGTCCCGTAAGTGTTTTAAAATATCCCGGATCTCTTTTCTGCCGACCGGATCGACGCCGTCGGTCGGTTCATCGAGAAAAATTAATTCCGGATCGTTAATCAATGCCTGTGCAAGACCGATACGCTGCAGCATTCCCTTGGAGTATTTCCGTATCTTCATCTTGCGCCACTGATTCATGTTGACGATGTGGAGCAGTTCATCGATTCGTTTCTTGAGATGAGACCCGCCCATTCCCGATAATCTGCCGAAATACCGCAGTACTCCCTCGCCGGTGAGATGCATCGGATAGCGATGGTTTTCGGGAAGAAATCCGATTTTCTTTTTAATGCGATAGTTTGTAGCCGGTTCTCCGAGTACCGCGGCAGTCCCGGATGTCGGATGCGTTATACCGAGCAGGATACGGACAAAGGTAGTTTTTCCTGCGCCGTTCGGACCGAGAAGTCCGAAAATCTCACCAGGACTCACGTTGATGGAGACTTCCTCGAGCGCCCGGACTTCGAATCGCTTCAGTAATCCCGATGCATAAATTTTCGTTAATTGGCGGGTTTCAACTGGGTACATAATTTCGGGGATTATCCACTTAAATTGTCATATTTGATTGAATCATAGAGTAACAAAAACTTATGGGAAAAACAAGGTACATCAAAAACTCATTGTATATACGAAATTCCCGATCTGTAAGTTTCGTTTACGTACAATAAACCCGCATCCCCGCATAAATTTTTATTATGCGGAGATAACGGGTTGTATGTAATACGATGTTGATTTGAGTTATTATTTCATTAGTACCATACGTCGTACTTTCGATACCGTTCCCGCTTCGTCATTTGTAATGGTCAAACGGTAAATGTAAACACCGCTGGAGAGACTGCGCCCCCGGACATTCCCCGAATCGAACTCGACTTGATGAATACCCGCTTGTATTTCATCGTTGACAAGTGTTGTAACTTTCTGACCGAGTATGGTATATATCTCCAGTGTTACAAACGATTGTGTGTCAAGATGATACCGAATTGTCGTGGCGGGATTGAAGGGGTTTGGATAATTCTGTTTCAGTTCAATAGATGCGGGGATTGCATCAGAAATTGGCACGCTGACAGGCTCTGCAGTGTCGACGATCCTGCCCTGCAGCTCTTCATATTGTGTGATGTCCACCGTATCGATATAATCTCTCACTACTTCATATTGGACATATCCAGTCGGTGTGAGATCTTGTTCTGTTATGAATTCGAGTGCTATACCGAACATAGCAACATACTCGTTTATGGCGACTGAATAGGTAGCTCCCCAATTAATCGGTTCTCCGTTAATGAGTATACTTTCCGTGTCTACACGTTCTCCCGGTGGAAGATCTGAGTTGTACTCAAAAGAAATTCCCGAAACCTGGAAGAAAAAAGTTGTTCCGAGATTTGCGACCGAAAATTCAAGTGCTCCGGCAAGAGCAATTGCATGGACATCGGCAATCATTAATCGCAATCCAATGACATTCTCTAAAGGATTGAAGCCCATGCTGAGCACACGGTAAATATCCGCGGGTGTTGCACCGCCTTCCAGCAACGATTGGCGAATTACTCCTGCCGCCTCAATCGCGACATGGGTTTCAAGTTTCTGACGCATAGCATCCGTGATCAGGTTACCCAGATTGGTTTCTTCTTTGTCAACGTAACCATCGATATCTCCGCGTCCGTCCATATAAAAGGGGACCTCACCCAAGACATCCGAATAGACTCCCGGCCATTCTGCTTCGACCATGTCCTTAAAATTCTGTACCCATTCTTCGACAATTGGATCGGCAACCGGAGCATCGAAGATTTCGTGTAGTTCAAATATATAATCGGTTACCTGATTGTTCTCAATCGTGACAGTCAACTCCGCAAGATGCTCGGTATATGCACCGGCTCTTGCATAGGGAATCTGATTACCGAGCGGACCTTCAAGAACGGTCTGGATAGTACTGTGACTATGTCCGCCGATGATGATATCGATGCCGGTATATAATTGTGATAACAGAAACTCTCGTTGATGACCAAGGTGTGTGAGTGCTATCACAATATCCGCACCGCGCGCACGAAGATCATCGATCATATCCTGGTATTTCGTTTTTGGTGCGAGTGTTTCCGGTTGTGTGGGATTACCGTGCCATAGCGTATCCACAACCAATGGTTGAGGGTTTGCGATAGCGTTTGTCTCTTCTGTCACGAATCCAATGATCCCGATCTGTAAACCGGCTTTTTCTATGATTGTGTCCGGGCGAACAATGCTTGCAAGACCTGCATGATCTTCAAGGTTTTGTATGTTTGCGCAAAGTATCGGGGGAAGGTCATCCTGTATATTCTCATGACTTAAGACGGCATAGAGCAAGTCAGGACCGACATCAAATTCGTGATTACCAAGCGCGAAAGCATCGAATCCCATCATGTTCGTGACAAAAAATTCTGCATAGCCAACGATTGGTGTGTCCGGATAGTCGTATGCGGCAGCATACATAAAATCCCCGACCAGTAAATCACCGGCGTTGAGGACAAGCGTGTTCGGATTTGTTAATCGAATTTGATTGATAAGTGTTGCGGCCTTAGCAATACCGCCGAACTGCGCCTGCCCTTCAGCGTACGGATAGGGCAAAAGGTGTGAATGTATATCATTCATATGCAGAATTGTCAATTCCGTCTGTTGATCTTGGGCGGAGGCATTGAATGATAGTAAGGAAATGAGAAGAATTATACCAAGCGATCTCATACATTTTCCTTTCTTCTTTGGTGAGTATTTACGGATTAGTTGCGATCAGTCATTTTAATATCGAAAGGATTTATGTTGCACTCTGAACATCTTAAGTTCGAAAAATAAAATGAGTGCGCCAAGCAAGCTTACTACTTCCAATCGGTGTAAATCCGATACAGGTAAAGGTGAACCGCCAGCCTGTAACCGAACTCT
>PWJF01000444.1 GCA_003560935.1 Ignavibacteriales bacterium | reverse complement strand
GCAAAACGGTCGTCGGCGCGACGCGTAACCGCCGTTGTCCCATACTTCGGATACGCACGTCAGGACAGAAAAGACCAACCTCGTGTATCTATCAGCGCAAAGCTTGTCGCAAATCTCATCACGACGGCAGGAGCAGACCGGATGTTGACGATGGATTTGCATGCGCCCCAGATCCAGGGATTTTTCGACATTCCGTTCGATCACCTTTATTCATCGGCGGTCTTTATACCGTATTTCAGAGAATTACAAATACCAAACCTTGCGATTGCATCACCCGATGTCGGCGGCTTAAAACTTGCCCGTTCATACGCAAAACGCCTCAGTACGGATCTCATCCTTATCGATAAACGGCGGCCTGATCCTAACGTTGCCGAAGTAATGAATATCATCGGTACGGTCAAGGACAAAAATATTCTTATAGTTGATGATTTGATCGACACAGCGGGCACATTTACCGGAGCCGTCGATGCACTGAAAAAAGCAGGTGCGAAAAAGATATACGGTGCATGCACCCATCCTATTTTATCGGGTAATGCCGTCGATCGAGTCAACAATTGCGATTTGACAAAATTAGTTGTTACCGATACCGTACCGTCAAAGAACGGGAGCGATAAGATCGACATCCGATCGGTTGCAAAAATTTTCGCCGAAGCTATCATTCGCACACATAACGACGAATCGATCAGCTCACTTTTTGATATTGATAAAGATAAAATATAATAATATCCACAAGGAGTCATAATGTCTGAAATAGTTGTTGAAGCACAAATTCGAAAGGATACCCGGAAAGCTACAAAGAGCATCCGGAATCAAGGATTTATACCGGGTATCTTTTATGGCCATGGTGAGGGGAATATCCCGATTCAAACAACCCTCAACAACTTACGGCCTGTTGTATACACAAAGGATACACATATTATCAGTTTAAAACTCGACAACGGGGAGATAAAAAGCTGTATCGTCAGGGACATCCAATTCGATCCAATTTCCGATAAAATTATTCACTTCGATCTGCTGGCTTTGCGGGCTGACGAAAAGGTTACTATGGAGATCCCCGTTGCGTTGATAGGTACCGAAAAGGGTGTGAAAGACGGTGGAATGGTTCAGCATATATTACACCACATTGAGGTGAAATGTTTTCCGAAAGATATACCCGAGCATATCGACGTGGATATCACAGAGCTTGAAGTCGGAGATTCAATCCATGTTAGTTCGTTAAATGTTCCGAATGTTGAGATACTTGATGATGAAGACTCGACCATAGTGGCAATTGTTGCTCCGACGGTCTTGAAAGAACCTGAGGAAGAAGCAGCCGAGGTCGCTGAAGAACCTGAAGAGCCGGAAGTTGTCGGTAAAGGTAAGAAGGAAGAAGACGAGGAAGAGGGCGAGGAAAAGGAAACCGAGAAAAAATCGGATAAGAAATCATAATCGGATAACTTTTTGTGAGATTAATCGTCGGCCTCGGCAATCCCGGAAAAGTGTATGAAGAGACACGGCACAATGCCGGGTTCCGGGTTCTTGACCGGATAGTACAAACCTTGCGTGCTTCACATATCGAATCGACACGTTGGTATAAGTTGTATGACGGGCGATTCGTCAGTGAAAGACTCGTATGCCTCTACCCGCTCACCTATATGAACCGGAGCGGGATCGCAGTACGTGACGTTGTCGAACAATTTAACATCGATACACAAAACATCATCATCATTTATGATGATTTTAATCTTCCACTAGGGAGTATTCGAATCCGGCCCGGTGGCAGTGCAGGCGGACATAACGGGCTCAGCTCGGTTGTAGAGATGATGCAAACGAATGATATCCCACGAGTGCGACTCGGTATATTCAACGAAAAAGCTTTCTCAAAATATACAGACGCAGCCGATTTTGTTTTATCTGCGTTTGAACCGGATGAGGAAGAAACGGTAATAACTATGTTTCAAAAAGCACATGATGCAGTTCTGATGATAATGAAGGAGGGGATTCCTAAAGCTATGAATAGCTTTAATCAAACAGCGGATCAAATTAAATCTACCAGTATAACTAA
This sequence comes from Ignavibacteriales bacterium, assembly GCA_003560935.1. Classification (GTDB taxonomy): domain Bacteria; phylum Bacteroidota; class Ignavibacteria; order T3Sed10-11; family T3Sed10-11; genus T3Sed10-11. The sequence continues at coordinate 616 of PWJF01000444.1, read as the reverse complement.
ACAAAGGGAGTCGTAATGGAATCGTTTTTACCTCTGGCACCGATTTTTGGTGGACTTGGTTTACTTGCAGCATTATTTTTATACAGCTACATCAAACGTCAATCAGCAGGTTCGGATCTCATGCGTGAGCTTTCGGACCAGATACACCTCGGAGCGATGACTTTTTTACGAAGAGAATATACAGTATTAGCATTTTTTGTACTTGTTGTTTTTGTTTTACTCGGCAGTTTCATCGGCTGGCCGACAGCTCTGGCATTTATATCGGGTGCGCTATGCTCGGCACTCGCAGGATTCTTCGGTATGAAGTCGGCTACAAAAGCGAACGTTCGCACTACCGAAGCAGCCCGGGCTCATGGTCAGGACAAAGCATTAACGATTGCATTTTATGGGGGTTCGGTTATGGGACTCTCGGTCGCAAGTCTGGGTTTGTTCGGTGTAGGGATTCTTTTTCTGATCTTCGGAAGTCCGGCTACAGCTCACGTTATTAACGGTTTTGCGATGGGTGCCAGTTCAATCGCACTTTTCGCCCGTGTCGGCGGTGGTATCTACACGAAATCGGCCGACGTTGGCGCCGACCTTGTCGGAAAAGTCGAAGCAGGGATTCCGGAAGACGATC
>PWJF01000342.1 GCA_003560935.1 Ignavibacteriales bacterium | reverse complement strand
GTAAAGTGAATGTTATGAACACATTACATACAAACGGTCAATACAAAAAACTGAAAGAAAAGTGGAAGGCCGAGGCGGAACAGATGCCGGTGCGCCCGATCAAGTTTACTACGCTGAGTGGTGAAGAGATTAAACTGTTGTATGGTCCGGACGATGTGGAACATATCGATCCTATCGAAGATATCGGACTGCCGGGTGAGTATCCATACACGCGGGGAATTCATAAGACCATGTACCGCGGACGACTGTGGACGATGCGGCAGTTTGCGGGGTTCGGAACGCCCGAGGATACGAATGAACGGTATCATTACTTACTGAAACACGGTCAAACGGGATTATCGGTTGCGTTCGATCTCCCCACATTAATGGGGCGGGATGCCGACGATCCGTTGTCACAGGGTGAAGTCGGAATATGCGGTGTTGCGATATCGTCGCTTGCGGATATGGAGATGCTTTTTAAAGGCATACCGCTGGATAAAGTATCCACGTCGATGACTATCAATGCGCCTGCGGCAATGCTCCTTGCATATTATATTGCGGTAGCCGAAAAGCAGGGAGTAAAATCAAAGCAGCTGCGGGGTACCATTCAAAACGACATACTGAAAGAATACATCGCGCAGAAAGAATGGATATATCCGCCGGAACCGTCGATGCGTATAATCATCGATATGTTCAAGTATTGTAAGGATAACATGCCTCAGTGGAATCCTATTTCAATAAGCGGATATCATATTCGCGAAGCGGGATCTACTTCGGTTCAGGAACTTGCGTTTACGCTTGCCGATGGATTTGCGTATGTGGAAGCGGCGCTTGAAGCCGGAATGGACATAGACGATTTCGCACCGAGGTTGTCATTCTTTTTTAATTCGCATATCGACTTCTTTGAGGAGATTGCAAAGTTCCGTGCTGCACGAAGAATATACGCAAAGCGTATGCGTGAAAAATACGGTGCAAAGGATCCCAGGTCGTGGACGCTTCGTTTCCACACACAGACTGCGGGCTGCTCATTAACAGCCCAGCAGCCGGAAAATAATATCGTCCGCACTGCAATTGAAGCGCTTGCCGGTGTTCTCGGCGGTACGCAATCGCTTCATACCAACTCGATGGATGAAACACTTGCCTTACCGTCGGAAAAAGCGGTAACGATTGCATTACGTACTCAACAGGTACTTGCACACGAAACGGGCATCACGAACACCATCGATCCGCTTGGCGGCAGTTATTTTATAGAGAATCTTACGACAGAAATGGAACAAAAAGCCGAGGACTACTTCCGCCGCATCGATGATTTAGGAGGCGTTATACCGGCGATAGAGCAGGGATTCTTCCAGCGCGAGATAGCCGACGCCGCATATACGTATCAAAAAGAATTGGATAAGAAAGAAAAGATAATTGTCGGTGTCAATGAATTTGTTCACGAGACGGAGGATGTCGAGATTCCGTTGTTATATATACCACCTGAAGTCGAACAGAAACAAAAACAGCGGCTTGCGGATATCCGGCAATCGCGTAATCAGAAAGCCGTAGAGGAAAGTCTCGAATCTCTCAAACAAGCGGCCCGGGATGAAAAAAATCTCATGCCGCCGATCTTGGAGGCGTCACGCAATTATGTCACACTCGGTGAGATGTGTAATTCCCTGACCGAGGTGTTCGGTATTTATGAGGAACCAGTAATTTTCTGATTCCTTGACTATAAGACCGGGCAGCACTATATTGCGTTATGATTTTTTAAACAAGGACTATACCTATGGAAGATTTCAAACCGACGTTCAAACGTCAGGATCTCATAATGATTGTCGAAGACGAGATCCCGATGCAGGAAATTATGAAAGACCTTCTTGAATCAAACGGGTATAATGTCATAGTCGCAAACGACGGATTTGAGGCGCTTGAACTGTATCAGCAAAAAAATCCTCAAATTTCGTTAGTAATTCTCGACGTCATGCTGCCCGAGATGGATGGACGTGATACGTATTTTGAACTGAAAAAACTCGATAGTGAACTGAGAGCATTTTTCTGCTCCGGATTTGCATCGTTAGTTGAAATACAATCTCTGGTTGAAAAAGAGAACCTGTATGCTATTCAGAAACCGTTTTCTCCGAAAGAATTCCTTGCCGTTGTGAAAGAAGTACTCAGTGAAGAGCCGCGTATCAGATAGTAGTTTGCAAAAAGCGGTAATAATTGTTATATTGATTATCTGGAATATAATTTAACAAACGGGGTCGTAGTTCAGTTTGGTTAGAACGCCTGCCTGTCACGCAGGAGGTCGCGAGTTCGAGTCTCGTCGGCCCCGCTCGATAATCCGCTAAAGCAATTTGATTTAGCGGTTTTTTTATGCCCTACCGAAAAATCCACCTTACTTTTTCCTGCTGTTGACAAAATTGTTGACAAAATCAGGAGATTTCTATGTATCCACAACAAAAATTGTTTCTCTATAAACGGAATAATGGTATATACTATATCGGGATAGAGGTCGATGGTAAACGCCGCTGGAGATCGACCGGCACAAGGAAAAAGTCTGACGCATTGAGAGTTATGTCCGATTATCGTGAAAGTATAGCTGTAGTTAACGGCCATATAAAATTAGGGGCTCTCAAGACAAAAGTACTCTCACATGTCAAAGATCATTATAGGCCGAAAACATACGAGATATATAAGCTTG
>PWJF01000169.1 GCA_003560935.1 Ignavibacteriales bacterium | reverse complement strand
TCCGGGGTAATTCTTCCGTCATTACGGGCTGAGTATGACATCGGACCACGGATATTGAATGTTCTCTGGCAGGAAGATGATACCTATCGTGGAACCGCCCTTGGTCCGGAATCAGACGTTCCGGAGTTTGTCTTAGTAGCGGTTCTCGACGCCGGGTCCGCTTATCCTGAAGTCTGGAAACCGGCAGAGGGAGAATTCGTGCCCGTGGTCGGCCGGCTCGAGGGACAGCACGAATTCGCCACAGATACTCTTCTTCCAACTAATGAAGTGTTGATAGCTGGGGGGTATGATGCCCCTGTGCGGACTCGCTCATGTCACTCTCGCTCATGGATTAATATCCTGCCATTCGTTCTTTTATTATTACATTTACAAATCGCCGAAAATTTTCTATATTTCTTTTAATAGTAAGACTCCCGAAGTCACGGTATAGAGTTTAAGGAGGAAGGGTGTTGACCGGTATATATTCTGAAGTACCTTTCCCGGCATCGGACCGGTTGGAATCGCAGCGTTAAAAATTGTGTTCATCGGCTCCGGTGTATCAATAATACAATTTTTTATAAGAGTGAAGCTTATCACCTGAAGAAAAACAAATGAAAACGATAGGACTCATCGGCGGAATGAGCTGGGAATCTTCTCTCGAGTATTATCGCATTATTAATGAGGCGGTGAAAGAAAAACTGGGAGAACCTCATTCCTGCAGGAGTATATTATATTCGGTCGATTTTGCAGAATTCGAGAAGTTGCGACATGAGGGAGAATGGGAAAAATTAACCGGTAAAATGGTCGCAATTGCAAAAATACTGGAACGTGCAGGCGCTGAAATCTTGATAATCTGTACGAACACAATGCATAAAATGGCTGACGATGTGCAGCAAAAAATAAAAATCCCGCTCGTTCATATAGCAGATGCCGCTGCCGAAGAAATTATAAAAAGGAATATGCATACAGTCGGCCTGATCGGTACAAGGTTCACCATGGAGCAAGATTTTTATCGGAGAAGATTAAAAGAAAACCACGGCATCGATGTAATCGTACCTGAGGAGCGGGAAAGGGATATTGTTCATACTATAATTTACAAAGAATTGATAGCGGGCATTATTAAAGAGGATTCCAAAGATACATTTAAAGAGGTTATACATAATCTCAAAAAGAAAGGTGCCCAGGGAGTTATTTTAGGATGCACGGAGATCCCTCTTTTAATAAAAGGGGAGGATTGCGATATCCCGGTGTTCGATACCACAATGCTGCATGCCAGGAAAGCGGTAGAATTAGCATTGTAGTTTTTTTGCGCAGCGAGACCGTTCACGGTCTCGCTAATGATAAACTGATCTATGAAACACTACAAACTCAGCAAATCATCCTTCCTCCGCGGCATACAGTGCGAGAAATCGCTTTACCTGTACCGCCATCATCCCGAACTCCGCGATGAGATAACCGAAGCGCAGCAAGCGATCTTTAAGCGGGGTACCGATATCGGATTGCTTGCACAGCAATTATTTCCCGGCGGTGCCGATGCGAGTCCGGAGGACTACTCCCGCTTCTTTGAATCGATCAAGACCACACAGAAATTAATTCAGGACGGCGCTAAGACCATATACGAAGCGGCTTTCGGGCATGACAGAGCGGCAGCCGCGATCGATATCCTCGTGAAGACACGGGGCGGGTGGAAGGGATACGAAGTGAAAAGCTCGACAAGTGTCAGCGATGTAAATCTGCTCGACGCAGCCGTGCAGTATTATCTGATCACCAGAAGTGGTATCGTTCTGAAGGACATCTCGATCGTGCATCTGAACAATGAATACGTACGCCGGGGTGACCTCGATCTGCATAAGCTGTTCACAATCGTGAGCGTTAAGCAGGAAGTCCTTGAACATCAGCAGTACATAGCGGACAAAATACCGGAGCTGCTGTCTGTTCTGCGTAAGCGGTCGGCACCCGATATCCCCATCGGCCCGCATTGCGACGATCCGTACGAATGCGATTTCAAAGGACATTGCTGGAAGCACATACCGGAAAATTCGGTGTTCGATATCGCCGGACTCCATTGGAAGAAGAAATTCGAATTGTACTACAACGACATCGTGAATATGGACAATGTGCCGGGTGATTACCAACTGACTGCCAGCCAGTGGGTGCAAATAGATGCCCTTCGTTCCGGCCGTCCGTTTATAAATGAGGAAGCGGTCCGTGAATTTATTAAAACACTTACCTATCCGTTGTATTTCTTCGATATAGAGACATTCAATCCCGCCGTACCGTTGTACGATAACTCGCGACCGTATCAACAGATACCGTTCCAGTTCTCGGTGCATTTTAAAAAGTCGAAGCGTTCGTCGTTAATGTACCATGATTATTTAGCGGATGCCGGGCCCGATCCGCGTCCGGAGTTCATAGAACAATTTCTGCAATGCACCGCCGAACCGGGAGATATTCTCACGTATAATCAATCGTTCGAGGTAACCCGCCTGCGCGAACTGGCAAGAGATTATCCGCACTATGAGCATGAGCTTACAAACCGTATCGACCGGATTAAAGACCTCATGATTCCCTTCCAAAGAAAAGCATATTACACCCCGGGCATGCACGGCTCGCATTCGATAAAATACGTTATGCCCGAGCTCGTCCCCGACCTGAACTACGAAAGTTTAACAATAGGCGACGGCGACGC
>PWJF01000298.1 GCA_003560935.1 Ignavibacteriales bacterium | reverse complement strand
TATTAATAATAAAAACGATCTTCAGAATTTGAAAAGAACGCTCCTGCGTTCGAATACACGTGGCGTATATAAACAGGATGACGATGATAAGTGGGTAGGCAATAATAAAAAGATAGATGCAATAGCAGAACAGATAGAGAGAAAACGAATAGAGCTCGGAAAAACATCAGGTTTTGAACGAATGTATCCGCGTGTGACAAAACTTTATTTTGGAGGTATGGCAAAACATTTAAAGAGTATATCCCGGGTATTGAAGCCGGGAGCTCAACTTGCATACGTTGTTGGCGATCAAGCGTCGTATTTACGTGTGGTAATTAAAACGGGTGAATTATTATCAGATATCGCCGAATCATTGGGTTATAAAGTGATCGATCTTGAATTGTTCAGGACCCGATTCGCCACCGCAACAAAAAAACAAATACGTGAAGAGGTATTAATTTTAAAATGGCCAAAAAGGTAAATAATTCGCATGGGAAAATCGAAAAGTCGATACGAAATTATTATTGAAGAAATATTCAAAAAGTTTTATAAGAAGGGAAGGAAGGAAATACCATTTAAGAGAGAAGACATTGTACGCGTTGCAAACGAATTAAAAATCGATCTTCCAAAGAATATCGGAGATTTATTATACAGTTTTCGGTATCGGGCTGAGTTACCTGAATCTATTAGTTCAAAAGCACCTAAAGGGCATGAATGGTTGATAGTCCCCAAGGGTACTTCAAAATATGCATTCGTAGCCCGGAAAATAATCCGCGTCTTGCCGAATGATGCGCTTGCAGAAACTAAAATACCGGATGCAACACCGGGAGTAATTTCGAAATATGCCCTTAATGATGAACAAGCATTATTGGCAATTATCAGGTATAACAGATTGATTGATATATTCTCGGGTGTAACGTGCTATTCATTGCAGAGTCATCTCAGGACAAATGTACCCGGAATAGGGCAAATTGAAACGGATGAAATATATGTTGGAGTTGATAAAAAAGGTGTACATTATGTATTTCCGGTGCAGGCGAAGAGTAATAAAGATCGGATTGGAATTATACAGATTGAACAAGATTTTGCAATGTGTAAAATGAAGTTCGAGCACTTGGTTTGTATACCGATTGCAGCCCAGTTTATCGATTCACAGGTTATTGCTATTTTCCAATTTGAACCCACAAGAGATGGGATCAAAATTTCCCACGAAAAGCATTATCGCTTGGTATCACCGGATGAATTAACGGATGAAGATTTAGATGTATATCGAAAACGATCAGAATAGAATAGTGAATTAAATAAAAGCTTATGTCAAACACATTACACTCAGACACTATTACACACGGTATCCGCGTAATCGCAGATGCGCGGTATGTACCCGAACGTTCCCATCCCGAAGAGGGATATTATTTCTTCTCTTACAAGATCACGCTGAAGAATGAAGGCACCGAATGGGCGCAACTGCTCTCTCGATACTGGATTATTATTAATGCCAACGGCGACCGGGACGAAGTTAAGGGCCCCGGTGTGATCGGCCAGCATCCGGGTCTGGCGCCGGGTGAATCGTTTGAATATACCAGTTTTTGTCCGTTAAATACAGAGTGGGGAACCATGGAGGGAACCTATCGAATGAAGCGCGAGGATGGCGAAGAGTTCGATATCAACATCGGCAGGTTCTACTTGACGACGACCGCCCAGGTTTACGGTTAAAGCACGGTCTATGAGTCGATTTATAGTGTATCTGGAATATGAAGGCACCCGCTACCGGGGATGGCAATTCCAGAAAAAGCTCCCGACCGTTTTCACGCGCGGCATGACGCTGCTGCGCGGAGTTATTTATATCAGATATCGAGACGGCGTACTGCGATTTGTCGGGATGAAAGATTTTAAATCATTTACCGCAGCGAAACCTGACGAACAATCCACGAAGGTTTTGATCGATGAGTGTGTTATTATAAAGGTGAAACAAGAGTATCCGGTATACAGCCGGTTCTTCCTGTGATGAGTAAAAATGAATTTGAAATCGGTAACCATACGACTTAAGAAAAGAAAGGGAAACGATATGAAAAATCGTAATCATACTATAATGATCTTACTGGCATCCCTGATTGTGTATTCATTGTTTATTACAGGATGTGCACCGGAGGATCCGCCCGATCAGGAGGTGGATTTTCATACCTTTGCGAATGTCGATGAAGTTGTGGTTACACACATGGACCTCGAGCTGACGTTGAATTTCGCAGAACAAGTAATTAACGGTCGTGCATCATTGCATTTAAATAACATTACCGGTACTGAACAAGTTGTGCTTGATACACGCGATCTTACTATTGAACGCATAACGCTCAACGGCGGCGATGAGGAAACAACGTTTACGCTCGGGGATTTTGTGGATTACCTCGGACAACCATTAACGATCGATATTACCCATGCGACCGATAAGGTGAATGTGTATTATCAAACCTCTCCGGACGCAGCAGCACTGCAATGGCTTGAACCGGAACAAACCGCAGGCGGACGGCATCCTTTTCTGTTCACGCAATCGCAAGCGATCCTTGCACGCACCTGGATGCCGTGCCAGGATACACCCGGCAGCAGGATTACGTACAATGCACGTGTTGAAGTTCCGGAAGGACTCATGGCGGTCATGAGTGCGGAAAATCGGAAGGAGAAAAGTCCCGGCGGCGTATATGAGTTCAGCATGCCGCAAACAATACCGACCTATTTACTGGCGCTGTCAGTCGGTGATTTTGAATTCCGTCACTTAAGCGACCGCATCGGTGTGTTTGCGGAACCTGAAATTATCGAAGAGGCAGCGTGGGAGTTTGCAGAGACCGATGATATGATGGAAGTAGCCGAAGAAATGTACGGCGCCTATCGATGGGGAAGGTACGACATCATGGTGCTGCCGCCAAGCTTTCCGTTCGGCGGTATGGAGAATGCGCGTCTTACATTTGTAACGCCGACGATCATTGCAGGCGACCGGTCGTTATTGTCACTCATTGCACATGAGCTTGCACACTCATGGGCGGGTAATCTTGTTACGATGGCGACTTGGAATGACTTCTGGATCAACGAAGGATTTACTTCTTACATGACCAACCGTATCATGGAAGCAGTGTACGGTCGCGAGTATACCGAAATGCTCTGGCATCTTGATTACCAGGATCTCATTGCAACCATTGAAGAGATGGGGGAAGACAATCCAGATACAAGACTGCATCTCGATCTACGGGGCCGCGATCCGGATGACGGTATGACCTCGATCGCATATATCAAGGGTGCATTCTTTTTAAAGATGCTCGAGAATAATCTCGGCAGGGAACGGTTCGACGACTTCCTGGTACACTACTTTAACACCTTCGCATTCCAAACAATGACCTCCGAACATTTTCTCTCTTTTTTCCGCGAGACAGTCTTTATCGATCCGATTCGCGAAGTGCAGGCGGACGATGAGGGCGAAGTTGATCTGGAAAAACGTTTAAAGCTTGATGAATGGGTGTACGGTACAGGTTTGCCGGATAATATCCCGAAGGTGCATTCAGATGAGTTCGCACGTGTTGAAGATCAGATCGAAGCATGGGAGAACGGTGTCGCCGCCGCCGATCTTGATGTTGAGGATTGGACGACACATCACTGGCTGCACTTTCTCATGAATCTACCGGAAGTTTTGTCGCATGAACAAATGACCGAGCTTGACGCAACGTTCGGTTTTACCGAGACAGCTAATTCTGAAATACTCAACGCTTGGTTATTGCATGCGATCGAACATCGGTATGAAGAAGCATACCTTGCACTTGAGGAATTTCTATTAAGTCAGGGACGGAGGAAATTCCTGATGCCGTTATATTCAAAACTGGCAGAAACAACCGAAGGTATGGAGTTGGCGCAAGAGATTTACCGTGAAGCGCGTCCTATGTATCACCCGATCTCTTATAATTCGATTGACGAAGTACTTAATCGGTGAATTTGATTACCCGTCAAAATTCGCAAATTACATTGAATTATTGCTCAATTTTGTGAACTATTGGTTGAAATTTTTTTTGAAAAATTTTTGGCGGAAGGTCTTGCGGATATCAAAATAAAACCGTATGATATATGTGATCACACTAACAGGGTAAGGGAAGTATACGAAAAAATTCTCAAAGCAATACATAAATTCACGGTGCCGGTGCTCTAGCCTGTGATAACTCCCCTGATGTACTCCCCAAAACAATAGACGCCGGCGCCGTGATTTTTTTTTGTTCCTACCGGATAAAATCTTACATTATAGTTACCAAAGATCACAGCGCACGGATCGCATTATGCAGTTACATTTCCAGTCATTCGGTGAAGGTTATCCGCTCATTATCCTGCACGGATTGTTTGGTGCGCTCGATAACTGGTACACCATCGGTAAAAAACTAAGCGATACCTATAATGTTTATGCAGTCGATCAACGCAATCATGGCCGTTCACCTCACCATGATAGCCATACCTATAACGATCTTGCAAACGATCTATATCTCTTTATGCACGAACAAAACATCGATACGGCGCACATACTCGGTCATTCAATGGGAGGAACCACAGCAATGCAGTTTGCCGCGCATCGTCCGGAAATGATCAATAAACTAATCGTTGTCGATATGGCGCCGCGTGATTACGAGCCGCGGCACGATTCACTATTTAAAGCATTCGAGGCGGTCGATCCATGGCAATTCTCACGTCGGAACGAGATCGACGAAGCGCTCGAGCGATATGTGCCCGATCCCGCCGTTCGTCAATATTTATTAAAGAACATCACCCGCGATGACGATCATCGTTTCCGCTGGAAGTTCAATGTGAAAGCAATCAAGGAAAATTATCAGGCGATTGTTTCCGGTCCGGAAATAGATGGAACGATTTCCGCCCCAACGTTATTTATCAAAGGAGAGCGTTCTTCATATATAACCGATGATGATGTAAAGATGATTAAGGAGATATTTCAAAAAGTGGAGATAGAAACAATCCCGGATGCGGGACACTGGATACATTCCGATGCACCGGACCGGTTGCTCGAAATTGTGAAGGAATTTTTGAAATAGCTGATTCTTTAAAATAATTTTGTATATTTTAGATATATAATGTGAATAATGATTTCTGCAGTGCAATGAAATCTCTATCGATCAAAATACTTCTATCGGCCTGCCTTTTCATTTTGGGTGTGTTCGATGTTTATACACAGGATCGAATACGCACGTTCAGCGTGAAAGGATTATACACATCCTCGTCGCGGTTATTCCCATCACCGGAAGCAGCCGATGAAATAGCACGCAGCCGGTATAACTCGCTCGATCATATCTTCGGTTACGGAGCCGATGTCAGGTACGGTATACCCAGTCTCAGTTTGATACTCGGTTTTACAGTTGAATATCTGCAAAAAACAGGAGACTTCTTCACACGGTACGAGATAGACGATGAGACTTTTCATGTTCCAACCATTGACGGCTACCATATCATACCGATAGAACTCACCGGATATTTTTTAATACCAGTTAGCAGTGAAAGCTTTCAGTTCTATATCGGCGGCGGAGCGGGAGTGTATCTGGGAAGGAGAATGTACGAAATAGGCGGCGCACGTTCCGAATCGCTTGAGCGATCGATATATCCGGGTATACATGTCGTCAGCGGTATCGATTACTATTTTCACCGGCGTATCGGTATACGGGGTGAGATGAAGTTCCGTGACCCCGATATCGAAACACGTAACCGGTTCACTCAGAATTCGATTATATACAACGGTGAGACGTTCAACCTGCCGGATGAGGAAGTACCTTCCCGCATAAACGTTGACGGAATCACATTTTCCTTATCATTGGTTTTCAGATTTTAACCCCTATAATTGAAACTCATCCTACTTTTTCGTACTTTCAGAAATATTTTCATACAACGATCACCGGAGTCGTGCAGGTGAAACGCAAACATATTTTCCTCACCGGGTTTATGGGCAGCGGCAAAAGTACGATAGGTCCGCTGGTCGCGAAAGCCCTCGGTTTCTTATTCGTCGATCTTGATGAAGAGATCGAACGACAGGAAGAGCAGTCGATAGAGGATATTTTTCGGATCTCCGGAGAACCGGGTTTCCGATCGCTTGAACGGTGGTATATGAAACGGTTTATCGAGGACGACGAAACGGTGTTTGCACTGGGCGGCGGAACCGTGACTATCGAGGGCTTGATACCCGAGCTAAAAGCAAGCGGTATTCTGGTGTATCTTAAGACCGACGCCGATGAATTAGTCCCGAGGCTTCGGGAGCATTCACATCGCCCCTTATTGCAGGGAACCGAAGGTGAACCGCTTGGTGAGAGTGATCTTCACCAGAGAATTGCTGCGCTTTTAAAACAACGTGAAGAGTACTACCGCCTGGCGGATGTGGTAGTTGAAACAACACAAAAATCAATCGACGTTGTAGTAGAGTCAGTGCTGAATGCACTGGCAGATAAAATATATAAAGATAATACCGGAATCACAGGATAAACGAACGACGTGGACAGATCTTTTTCGAAATTCATGGTCAATATTCCCGCAGACGAAAGGTCGTCGGCGTTTTCTTATCCCATTGTTACCGGTCATGATATATTAAGTATGTTCGGATCCGTTGCATCCGAGTTACACCTTCCCAAACGCGTCGCCGTCATTACCGATCCGAATGTCCAAAATCTATATGCATCGCACGTACAATCCTCACTACTGAATTTCGGTTTCCGGCCGGATACAATTTTAATTCCTTCCGGTGAAGAACATAAAACGCTCGATACCGTACGAAATGTTTATGATAAACTTCATGAAGCAGGATTCGGACGGGATGCAGCTATCGTTGCGGTTGGCGGCGGTGTAGTCGGTGATCTTGCAGGGTTTGCAGCCGCGACATATTACCGGGGGGTGCCGTTTGCGCAGGTACCGACGACATTGCTTGCTCAAGTAGATAGTTCGGTCGGCGGGAAGGTCGGTGTCAATCTTCCCTACGGTAAAAATCTTATCGGGGCTTTTTATCAACCTCGCTTCGTGTTTATCGATGTTAAAACATTAACAACGCTTGCCGAACGCGAGGTGCGAAGCGGGCTGGCTGAGATTATAAAATACGGCGCAATACTTGATAAGGAGTTGTTTGAAATGATCGCCGACAATATTGATGCACTTCTTAAGCCGGATATAAAGCTGTTTCCGGAAATAATCGAGCGATGTTGTTCGCTAAAAGCATCGGTTGTTGAGCAGGATGAACGCGAGTCAGGATACCGTGAGGTTCTAAATTTCGGACACACCGTCGGTCATGCAATTGAAGCGCTGACACGGTATTCCGTTCTTACGCACGGTGAAGCGATCACATACGGGATGATGGTGGAAGCTCACATGTCCGTAAATCATTGCGGTCTGCCTCAGGAAGATGCCCGGCGATTATGTTCACTGCTGATGCGGCTGTCACCGCCGCCGCTTCCGGAGATTATAGACGACCACCAAATTTATCAAACTATGTTCACCGATAAGAAAGTACGATCCGGTTCGCTTCGCTTATCGCTCATCAATGCGATAGGCGAGGGGACGTTCGGTGAAACCCCCGACGAACATTATATTAAACAATCGATCCGAAAATTGTTCACAAAAGAAAGGGATGCATGCGGACCCTGACGATTACTTTACTGATAATAACATTGTGTCAACATTCATTCATGTTCGCAGCCGAGCCGGAGGAAGAGTTCCGTGCGGTATGGCTGACTACCTTTGCCGGACTTGATTGGCCTCATACATACGATCCCGAAAAGCAAAAGAGTAGTTTGCTTGAGATAATCGATCGCCTGCACGCGGCCCATTTCAATGCGATTATGTTTCAGACACGTTCACGAGGCGATGCATTTTATAAGTCGTCGTTTGAACCGTGGGCGCGCGAGCTGACGGGAGTAACCGGACAGGATCCCGGATGGGACCCGCTTGCTTTTCTCATCAAGCATGCACATAAGCGGGGAATAGAAGTACATGCTTGGTTCAACGTGTATAAAATATGGGGTGCAATTCCGATACCGTATGATCGCGAGCCGGCACATATTCTCGAAAGTCATCCCGGATGGGCGCGATTGTACGGCGACGAATGGTGGCTCGATCCCGGTGAGCCGGGCGTGCACACCTATCTGATGAAGGTTGCACTCGACCTTGTCGAACGGTATCCGGTTGACGGAATACACTTCGACCATATACGTTATCCCGGGCGCGATTTCGACGATGAAATAGCATATCGCCGGTTCGGAGACGGCAAAGATATTCACCAATGGAGGCGGGATAATATCACACTTTTCGTCCGGGAGTTTTATAAACTGGCGACTGCGATAAGACCAGAGCTTAAGATCGGCTCAGCCCCGATCGGGGTGTACCGATCTGTGCCCGGATTTTCCGGTCCGACCGCCTATTTCGATTATTACCAGGATCCGGAACAGTGGCTGCGGGAAGGCATACATGATTACATTGTTCCGCAGGTATACTGGAACATTGCACACAATCCGAAGTTCGATATCATTATGAGCGACTGGACAAAACGCGCACATGGACGACATATTTACGGCGGCATCGGTATATTTCGTCCGGAGATTTCCAGTGAATTATACTTCCAGATTTCGGTCACTCGCGCGCTCGGTATATCCGGACAGGTACTCTTTCGATACAATCACCTCGGCAGCTACAATCAAACAGTACATGCCTACAGTAAACCTGTTGCGGTGCCGGGTATGCGGTGGAAAAAAGATCGGCAGGATCATTTTGTTAACGGACGTTTGACTAAACATATCATGAAGGCATCCGATACCACCGGTATACCGGAATGGTTACCTGCTCACGTTCGTTTCGCGGTGAAAAAAAACAATAGCCATAATCTACTGGTAAAGGAAGATCGCGGTTCTGATTCTCCGCAACGATATATAATCTATCGATCGGATAAGTATCCCATTAATACAAATAATCCCGACCATTTGCTTGCGGTTCTACCTGCAACAACTGCATCATTTACGGATGAAATATATAATCCGGCAAGCTCGGAGTATCATTATCTTGTAACGACATTAAACGGTCATGATGGAGAACCGGAACATTCTTCGTCGGATAAAATTGATGAGATTGCTCGTATTCTGAACCGTGAGATAGTACTACCGTTTACAGCGGATCAGAGCGATCCGGATTTGTATCATCTTACATTTTATATGCAGCACGGAGCTACCTCTTCGGTACGAATAATCGACGAATTTACCGGCAGACAATATCCAATAATAGAAGGATTTCTCGATGCGGGGTATCATACTATATCGGTTCCAGGGAATTTCACAGAACCGTTTATGCTATGTGTTATGCAGATTGGTGACCGGGTAACCGAGCGTCTCCTCAGACGATAAAAACAATCCGGTAAATTGCTTTTTGACATTGTTTTCGCTACATTTTTAATACTGGAGGTTGGCGTGCAGTCAAACATCGGAGAAAACCGTATAACTGAGCTGTTCGGTAATTCGACGGGAAAACGTATTGCCGTAATCGGCGATGTGATGCTTGATCAATACTATTGGGGAAGTGTCTCACGAGTTTCGCCGGAAGCTCCCGTGCCGGTTGTTGAAGTTAATTCGGAATCGATACGTTTGGGTGGTGCTGCGAACGTTGCAAATAATATTGCCTCGCTCGGAGCAGAGCCCTTCCTTATCGGCGTTGTCGGCAATGACAGGAACGGTGAGCTCCTTACTTCTCTCTTGCTCGATGCGGGTTTTCCCTCCGAAGGCTTATATGTTGATTCATCACGACCAACCACTATTAAAACACGTGTTATTGCCCATAGTCAGCATGTTGTCAGGTTTGACCGGGAAAGCACCGCAGATCTTGATGCCCCGGCCGAACGACGGCTCGTCGATATTTTGCAGAATAACATTGACGGGATCGACGGGATAATTCTTCAAGATTATAATAAAGGTATCTTTACAAGGAACGTTATTTCCGAAGTTATCAGGCTCTCACGCGATCACAACAAGTTGTTAACGGTCGATCCGAAGTTCAAGAATTTCTTTGAATATCGCGATGTAACCGTGTTTAAACCTAATCGCCGTGAGCTTGAGCAGGCATTCGGTGTGAAGTTACACACAACCGGCGATTTCGATCGATACGGTCGTGAGCTATTGCATATGATCCGGGCAGAGAGTGTCCTTATCACCCGCGGGGAACACGGGATGATGCTTTTCGAAAAGAGCGGTGTTGTGCACCATGTACCGACCCGGACCCGCTCGGTTGCGGATGTCAGCGGTGCGGGTGACACGGTTATCGCAACGCTGACGGTGATGCTAACCGCCGGCGCCGGTATCGGAGAGGCATCTGCAATAGCAAACTTTGCCGGCGGTGTTGTGTGCGAGGATATCGGTATCGTTCCGATTGACCCGGTTCGTTTGAAAGAAACTATGCTCCGGTTTGAACGGGACGATTCAGAGGTGGGGACGAAAGAGAGCGTACGGTATGGGTGAGGTTCTCTCACTGGACGACGCGGTAACTCGCCGCGAATCGTTGCACCATGAGGGGAAGAAAGCGGTGTTTACCAATGGCGTCTTCGACATTCTGCATCGCGGACATGTTGAATACCTGGCGCAAGCTCGTGAGATGGGAGATGTATTATTTGTCGGATTGAACAGCGATGAGTCGGTGCGTTCAATAAAAGGTGACGGGCGTCCGGTAATGCCGGAGGAAGACCGTGCTTTTT
>PWJF01000119.1 GCA_003560935.1 Ignavibacteriales bacterium | reverse complement strand
TCGGACTTATTGCTTGCTCCGATAACAAGCGCTTTTTCGCGAGCCGATCTGTCATAGAGAACGATCATGCGTAAACGGGCTAAGACATTTCCGATCCGTACTTTTCCGAGCTCATCGTTTTCACGCAGGTACGGTTCAGCCATCGGTGTGATATCCGCTATTTCGCTCCGCACGCCTGTTTTTTCGGCGACTTTTTCAGAATCGGCATGCGAATCGGGACTGCTTGTTTTAAACGGTATGATAACCGCAAGTACATTTTCCGGTCCAAGCGCCCGTGCAGCAAGCGCGCATGATACAGCCGAATCGACCCCGCCGGATAATCCAAGCACCGCTTTCGATAACCCGGCGGATGCGACTTCTTCTTTGATGAATTTGATGAGAACTTTCTCAACAAGTTCATTGTCGAGTTTTAAAGGTTCTTTATCGGTACGCAAAGATTCCATAGAAAATACTAAGATAGTTCTTTCAATACTTTTCTCATTACTTCAGTCGCTTCATCTATCGCTTCTTCCTTTATATCGAGCGGGGGGCGGAATCGCATACTTCGTTCACCGCACGGCAGCATGATCACGCCGTTTTCGAGTAACTTCTTACGGAATTTATCACGCTGCTGACCGGATGGCAAATCGATTGCGGCAAGTAAACCACGGCCGCGAACATTGCTTATTATATCCGGAAATTCATCCTGTAGATCGCGACAACGGTTTAAAATAAACTCACCCATTGCCGCAGCATTCTCCACAAGATTATCCTCTTCGATAATCTGCAAAAATCGTGCAGCCCGCACCATATCTGTCAGATTACCCCCCCATGTTGAATTGATACGCCATGCGGTTGAGAACACGTTATCCTTTACCTCATCCACACGCCTGGTACTCATGAAGCCGCACACCTGCGTCTTCTTTCCGAATGCGATCATATCCGGCTCGACGAACCATTCGTACGCCCACATTTTTCCGGTGACACCCAGACCGGTTTGCACCTCATCAAAGATCAGCATTGCCTCGTTTTCATCTGCAAGCCGGCGCAGTTCCTGTAGAAATTCCTTACGGAAATGATTATCACCGCCCTCGGACTGGATCGGCTCGATAATGATCGAAGCGATATCGTCCTTATAATAATGAAATGCATCTTTCACCTGTGCGATGGCTTGCTGTTCAAGTTTTTCGGTCTCATTGAGCGTATTCTCGTTGATCGGGAACCGCAATGCTGGATTGATTATGCGAGGCCATTTGAACTTCGGAAAGTATTTCACCTTCAGCGGGTTTGTATTGGTCAGCGACATCGTGTATCCGGTGCGTCCGTGAAATGCCTGCTGAAAATGTATCACCTGCTGGCCGCGCTCCTCCCGATAACCGCGATCAAAGTTTTTTCGTACCTTCCAATCGAACGCCGCCTTCAGGGCATTTTCAACGCCGAGTGCACCTCCTTCGATAAAGAAAGTATGAATGAACGATTCCGGTTTCGCAATGCGCGCGAATGTTTCCACGAACTCCGCAAGTTCAACGGTGAACGCATCCGGGTTCGCGGTCTTTGTTCGCGCAACACGAAGCAGTTTCTCCTCAAAATCCGGGTCGTGCAGTTTCGGGTGATTTAAGCTCACGGGAAGTGAGGCAAAAAAGCTGAACAGATCGATATACCGGTTGCCGGTTTTGGCGTCGATAATATCTGTTCCGCTGCTTTTTTCAAGGTCGATAACGATCGGCATTCCTTCGGCGACCATGTACTTTTTGAGAGTACTGTGCACCTCGGACGGATCGATCTGAATAGTCGGGGATAGTAATGTGCCAGATGTCATATGTATTCAGTTTCCGGTTTTCAGTTTAGAGTTCTTCTACCTACATTTGCCGTTTCACTTTTCACGTTTCATTATCAATATTTAATAATTATCAATCTGCGCTCGCTGCAGTTTGCCGCTAAAATCAACATACACGGTCTTCCACTCTGAATAAAACTCATATGCTCCCCACCCGCCTTCGCGATGGCCGTTGCCGGTCTGCTTCACGCCGCCGAACGGCATGTGGCACTCCGCACCGATGGTGGGACCGTTTATATACGTGATGCCCGCTTCGATATCGCGCATTGCTTTGAATGCGTTGTTCACATCCTGTGTGTATATCGATGATGAGAGACCGTAGATCGTATTGTTCATGGTTTTAATGCCGTCTTCAAGCGACTTAATCTTGATAATCGACAAAACCGGTCCGAAAATCTCTTCTTTGGCGATACGCATTTCCGGTGTTACATCGGTAAAGATAGTCGGTTGATAGAACCAGCCGTCGCTTAAACCGTCGCCGCTCGCGATATCGCCGCCGGTAAGCATCTTCGCGCCTTCTTTTTGTCCGATCTCGACATAGCTGTGAACGATCTTCCGTTGTCCTTCGTTGATCAACGGACCGACTTCGACGTCCGTCTTTAATCCGTCGCCGAGTTTTAATTTCTTGGTCCGGTCGATCAGGTCGGTCATAAATTTGTCGTACACTTTTTCATGAACCAGCAAACGGCTTGTTGCGGTACATCGCTGACCGGTAGTACCGAATGCACCCCACAGCACACCGTCAATAGCAAGTTTCAAATCGGCATCGTCCATCACGATCTGTGCGTTCTTACCCCCCAGCTCCAGCGACACACGTTTCAAAGTATTTGCCGCCCCAGCGGAGATTTTTTTCCCTATCTC
>PWJF01000404.1 GCA_003560935.1 Ignavibacteriales bacterium | reverse complement strand
GGGTTCGTTAGACTATGTCGAACGAACCCATATCGAGGTCCATATCGGCAAGCTGGTCGTCCAATGTCCGGTCGAGACGATTCCAGAACCCGGGTCCCACCTGCTGCCATTCCCCGGTCTCCGCAAATACGGAGGCAACTCCCCCATCCCAGAGCATACGTCCAAGCGGATGTTCGACCATGTAACAAGGTGCGGCCGCCACACGGATGTCTGTTTCGTCGTCTGCGATCCCGAACATCTCCAACGACTCAACCCGAACCCAGCCGCAGTCGAAGACGTAAAGCCGCAGCTCATCCCCTGGGCCTCTGCCCGAGGTGCATGCGAGTATCGCCGCCGCCGCGAAGAGTACGATAATAATTTTGTTCTTCATGACATTATCCTTTTTTATTTTTATTTAACCGGACCCAGATACCTGTCAAGCCAATCGAGAACTTCTCTGATCACTTCATCCCGTTCCGACGGAACATGTCCGGAGTCGAAGACGCGATGACGTTTATCCATCGGATTAGTGCCGAGCAGATCAAACATGGGTTTCTGCGATGTTTCCAACGGGAAGAAGAAATCGTGACGGCCATTTATCATAAGTGTCGGCACATGGACGCGGGGCAGGAAGTTGACGGCTTCTACTTCCGGCGCTCTCCGCCAGGAGAACAGGCCGCCGGCGAGCAGGACGCTCGCCTTGAAGCGTGGTTCGATCGCCGTCATGATCGGGCCGACACCGGCTCCCATGCTGAATCCGGTGTACGCGATTTTCTCATGATCGATGTCGGTTCTCGTCTCAAGATAGTCGATGCTGCGTCCGAGATCCTTACCCGAGTAAATCAAAATATCTCTGAAGATATGCGGTTGGAATGGCGAACCAAAATGACGCTCGTATGAACCCTTATACATCGGCACTAATACTGCGCGGCCGCTGCGGACAATGAAAAGAAACCAGTCTTTATATCCCTCGGCAGCCGCCATCGGTCTGCCCTCAATAAAAGCGCTTGCTCCCGGAAACCAGACGACCGCCTGGTACGGCGGAGCCACACCTTTCGGCAGAAACAATAAAGCGGGTATACGTTCGTTACCATACGGAGCATCGTATTCAATTCTCTCCAGGCGCCAGTACGGAGCACTGTCGTCAACAGAATCAACGTTCGCCTGGAAGGGTGAACGGTCATAGTGATACAGACGTTCGTAAACAGCGAATGCTTCCTCTCCTGCCGGGCTCTCATGCCTGTAATCACGTGTCGGACCTTCAATGCGTGCTGTAAGTGATGCCGGAAGCGTTTCACTAAACTTCGCACAACGGAATCCATAGGACGGCTCACGGTCGAATGGACTTTGTGCATCATCCAGATGAAACTGGTAACTCGGTTCGTTCCATCCGCCGCCGAGAATAAATCTGCGGTTTCCGTCCGTTTCGTTCCAAACCCACTCCTTCACATTGCCTGCCATGTCGTAGGTTCCGAATCGACCAAGACGCAACGGGTGACCGACTTTTTCCGGTCCTGATGATGAAAAATTACTGTATGAGGTAAGCTCGTTTGTGGCCTGTAGGGCGGCCGCATTGTACCAGTGGTAGATCGTCGGAAGTTGCTTGCCCGCACACGCCGCATATGCGGCAGCTTCATACCAACTGACGCCGCTCACAGGATACTCATCTTCGCCTTCAGCATATGTTCCAAGTCTCCATGTCGCAGGCCCGGGCCGGCCGGTACGATCGCGGAAGAAAATCATCGACTCGTCCCAAGACAGTTCAATACCGTTCTTAATAAAAGGCTCGGTCCAATACTCTTGTTTCTCATACCCGCCGTTATCAACAAATTCCTTGAACTGCCTGTTGGTCACTTCATACTTGTCGATCCAGTAGTCGTCCAGTTGAACTGCAGGCATGCTGCGGAGTTCGTAAGGCCCGCCGGGGATATAGACCATATTGGCAGGAGGATCTGCAGACGGTTGCAGAGTAATTCTTAAGTTTCGCAGCCGTCCCCGCCTCACAACCTCTTGCGTTTGATAGCCTTCGGCTGCTGCCTTCAACACAATAAAGTCAGGTGGAAGGCGGATTTCCTGAAGAGGAGAGCGTCCGAGGAAATCCCAATCATCGGGGCTATCATAAAAATCGCGTATGTAGATTTCTGCACCTGGAGGATCGGTTGTTAAGGTTGCGTGTACAACCCACGTGCTCAACAACTCATTGAGCACGGGGTCATCCGGAATGTAAGCTTCTGCTTTCCCGAGCAGGCGGAATGCTGCGTAGCCGTTACCCTCGTGTAAGAGTGCACGGGCTTCAGGTAGAACAACATTCCTTGCCCAGGCAGCGCGCGACTGCTGCCACCAGAACCATCCTCCGATTGCAGTGAGAACGACGATCAACACAATGAGCAGAGCGATGATCCCCTTACGTGCAACACCGGAATCAACCGGAGAATGCTCCGTACTCAACGCCTTTAGACCCATCAGCAGCTCGGATACATGTTGGTATCGTTCTCCAACATCCTTTGTCAATGCTTTCTTTAGGATTTGCACCAGACTGATTGGGATGTCAGGGCAAATTTTTGTGATATCCCCGGGCTCTTCATTGACGATAAGATAAAGTACTGCAGCATCATGCCCGGCACGGAATGGCAGTTGTCCCGTCAGCATCTCGTACATTATAACTCCCAAAGACCATATATCCGTCCGGTGATCGACTTC
>PWJF01000346.1 GCA_003560935.1 Ignavibacteriales bacterium | reverse complement strand
TTACCCGCCATTATCGGGACATTTTTCGTCACCATTATTACTGCGGCTTTTTCGGTACCGATTGGAGTAGGAGCGGCGATATATCTGAGCGAGTACGCAACCGAAGGATGGTTAACAAGGTGGATTCGCGCTTCGATCCGGAATTTAGCGGGTGTCCCGTCGATTGTGTACGGCTTGTTCGGCGTGGCGCTGTTTGTAAATGCAATGTCGCTCGGTGCATCGATTTTATCGTCGGGCTTAACGCTTGGATTGCTTACCCTGCCGTGGATAATTACAACGGCGGAAGAAGCGTTTCAGACTGTGCCGAAGGGATTCCGCGAGGGTTCGCTTGCGCTCGGGGCGACATCATGGCAAACGATACGGCATAATGTATTACCGTTTGCATTTCCGGGGATTTTAACGGGCGCAATCCTCGGCATTTCCCGTGCAGCCGGAGAAACTGCCCCGATATTGTTCACCGGGGTTGCATTCTTCCTGCCCCAGTTGCCGGGTTCGGTGATGGATCAATTTATGGCGCTGCCGTATCATCTGTACATTATGTCGACACAACACCATGCAATAGAAGCGGTACGCCCGCTTGCATACGGTACGGCACTTGTACTGATAGTGCTTGTTTTCTTTTTAAATCTGACGGCGATAATTATTCGTTACCGGTTGCGCCGGAAATATGTACGATAATTGAAAATGAAATGGTATTAAAGAATGACTTCAATAGTAAAGGTTGAAACGAAAAATCTGAATCTGTATTACGGCACCAATCAAGTATTACACGATGTCAGCATCAGTGTCCTGCAAAATAAGGCGACGGCTCTTATCGGTCCTTCCGGATGCGGGAAATCTACCTTACTCCGGTGTTTTAACCGCCTGAACGATCTGATAGTCGGTACAAAGATCGAAGGGGAAGTATTACTCGACGGTAAAAATATTTACAGCAACGGAATGGATGTCGTCGATATCAGACGAAGGGTCGGTTTGATATTTCAAAAACCGAATCCTTTTCCCAAATCCGTCTTCGATAATGTTGCATTTGGTCTCAGGATCAACGGTATTAAAAACAAGAAACGAATTGCTGAGACGGTAGAAAGCAGTTTGATCGATTCCGGGTTGTGGGAGGAGGTGAAGGATCGTTTAAATACCTCCGCGTTGGAGCTTTCGGGAGGGCAGCAGCAGCGTTTATGTATCGCCCGCGCGCTGGCGATCGAACCGGAGGTTATTCTCATGGACGAGCCGACTTCGGCACTCGACCCCGCGGCGACCTATAGAATAGAAGAACTTGTTTCTCAGCTAAAAAACAAATATACTATAATTATAGTTACCCATAATATGCAGCAGGCGGGACGCATTTCGAATTACACCGGTTTTTTATATTTGGGAAAATTGATCGAGTTCGGTAAAACAAACGATATTTTTACACGACCCAAAGAAAAGTTGACGGAGAATTATATCTCCGGACGATTCGGCTGACAAGATAGTAAGTTAATTGTTAATGGTTATCGGTTAATTGGGGATAAACTCAGATGACTCAGGACCATTGACAATTAACCATTAACCAATAACAAATAACAAAAAACAAATAACAAATGAGACAAGCATTTAAAGACCATCTGGCCAAGCTCGAGCAGGACATATTCACAATGGGGGAAATGGTCTGCATTGCAACGAACCGGGCTGTGAAAGCATTAAAAGAACAGAATGTTGAAGAAGCAAAAAAAATAGAACATGACGATATCTATATCAACGAAAAACGCTGGGCGATTGAGGAAAAATGCATTAATCTGATAGCGACCCAGCAGCCGGTTGCAACGGATCTTCGCGAACTTATCGCAGTTCTCAATATAGTCACCGAACTCGAGCGGATGGGCGATTATGCAGAAGGCATTGCCAAGATAGTGATCAATATCGGCGATCAACCTCACGTCAAACCGTTAATCGATATTCCCCGGATGGCCGAAATTGCCGTGGACATGATCAATAAAACGCTGCGCGCCTATGCCGAGCGTGACGATAAATCTGCACGTTTGATATGTAAACAGGATGACGAAGTCGATGAATTGTACACCCAGGTGTATCGTGAACTTCTCACCATTATGATCGAAGACCCGAAAACCATCACCGGTGCGACATATCTTTTATGGACCTCCCACAATCTGGAACGCATCGCCGACCGCGTCACAAACATTTGTGAACGGATCATCTTTCTTGTCACGGGCGAAATGGTCGAGAACGTTTCGAAGTATTAATACAACCAGCCGAATTAATCATTTCTTAATATTAACATCATATTCAATTTCCGTTTCTTAATGTTCCGTTAATTGTTGCATAACGTATTTTCGGTATATTTGTATAGATGATACAAACAGTAGCAGCAAAAATATCATATTGGGATACAAAAGTCTGCTCCCATATTTTCGGGTGGAACGGGAAAAGCTATCTCGACGGTCTGATGCTTCTTCTGACGCGAAGCGGTGACGGATATCTGTATATACCGTTCGGGATAGTCCTTTTATTGATTGACTATTCTGCGGCTGTCATGATCACGACGGCGGGCGCTCTTGCGTTTATGATTGAATTGCCCGCACAAAAAATACTGAAGCGTTTGATCAAACGGAGCCGTCCGTTCGAGAACATTACGGGAATACATCACCTGATAAAACCGCCAGATAAATTCAGCTTCCCCTCGGGTCATACCGCCGGTGCTTTTATCATAGCTATGCTTTTCGGTACAATCTATGCCGCCGCTTTTCCGGTACTGATAATCTGGGCAGCAGGTGTCGGTATATCGCGCGTGTATAACGGCGTTCATTATCCGACCGATGTGATAGCCGGAGCGATTCTCGGATCGCTCAGCGCTTATGCGGGTTATTCAATCGTTCACTTGATCTCTATATGAAAATAGTTTACTTCTCGGAAACATTACCTCCGATACGTGACGGGGTCTCCCGCACGCTCTCCTATCTTGGAGAGACGCTTTACCGGGAGAATATCGATTTTCGTTTTTATTCCCCCGTTATACCGGACGGTGCACTATTATTACGGGATGGAGAGTATTGAGGGGTTAGGATGGAAGTACCTGCAGTGGTTCTACAATCGCTGCGCTGTAACGTACGCACCGTCGCCAAGTGCGGCACATGCGTTGCGCACACACGGTATACAGCGGGTTGAGCTCTGGCAGCGGGGTATCGATACCGCCGGGTTCTCTCCTTCATTCAGGAACGAAGAGTTGCGAAGTTCGATCGGTGTCGATGAAAAGACACCGATCCTTCTCTTCGTCGCACGGCTGGTTAAAGAAAAAGATATCGACGATCTTGTTGCGGCAGCACATTTGCTTGAACAAAGGGGAAGTTCCTTTAAACTGGTCATCGTCGGCGACGGTCCCGAGCGGGAATTCATGCAGCGGCGGTTACCGAATGCTCATTTCACCGGTTATTTGTTCGGCCGCGAGTTATCCGAATGGTATGCTTCATCGGACATTTTCGTATTTCCATCAACGACGGAAACGTTCGGAAATGTTATTCTGGAGGCATTTGCATCGGGATTACCCGCGGTCACGGTGGATTCGGGAGGGGTTGCCGATCTCGTAACAGACGGTATTAACGGTTTCATTGCGCGAGGTAAAGACCCGGCTGACTTCAGTGAAAAAATAAACATACTTATTGAAAATCATGATTTTATGAAACGCCTCGGGTTCCAGGCAAAATTATCCTCCGTCGATTATAACTGGAATGCAGTAAACTCCAAACTAATCTCGAGTTATGAACGGCTCACCGGAAAACCCAGGAGCGATTACAATAGACGGAGACCGTTCTCTTTAATAAATCAATCACAACATAAAAAGGCTATGGTCTCTGCCGGGGAATCATCATGAAAATCTCATTTTTTAATGCAAATCTGCGAATAGGTCAGGATGGTGTGACCAGGGTGATGTATCGTATATTCAACGAGGCGGTCGAACGCAATATAGAAGCAATTGCATTCACGGCAACCCTGCCCGAGACGGACCCAACGATTATTCCGATGTACCGGATGCCGTCGGTCGTACTGCCGCTGCAAAAGAGCTACCGGCTTGCATCGCCACGATATAAAAAATTTGAAGAGCAGCTCAATGCTTTTCAACCGGATATCATTCATGTTCATAGCCCGTGTACGCTCGGATTCGCCGCGGTGAAATATGCACACCGTTACGGAGTTCCCGTCGTTTCTACATATCACACGCATTTCCCGTCGTATCCGCGTTATTACAAGTTTTATGGATTCGAAGAAATCATCTGGAAGATAATGCGGTACTTCTACAATCAGATGGACCGCACCTTTGTGCCGACCGAACCTATTCTTCAGGAACTTATCGAACACCGGCTCCAGAAGCTTCAGTATCTGCCGAACGGAACCGATGTTTCTGCATTTAATCCGAAATACCGGTCGAATGAATGGCGGAGATCAATCGACGCCGACGATAAACCGGTCATCCTTTTTGTCAGCCGCATCGTATGGGAAAAAGATATACGCGTTCTGGCGGATGCATATAATCAATTACGCGGACGGCGGCAGGATTTCGAGATGGTTGTTGTCGGTGACGGACACGCCCGAGCGGAACTTGAGACGATGATGCCCGGTGCGCGCTTCCTCGGTTTTAAAATAGGCCGGGAGCTTGCAGAGATCTATGCATCGTCGGATATATTCGTTTTCCCTTCAACGACCGAAACATTCGGATTGGTAACAGTTGAAGCCATGGCATCGGGGCTCGCTCCGGTAGCCGCAAAGATGGGGGGAGCCGTCGGGATCATAGAAGAAAACAAATCAGGTTTGTTTTCGAAGCCGCTCAGCGCCGATCATATGCGCGAGCAGGTTGAGCGATTACTCGACAATCCCGACGTGCGAAAACGACTGGCACGAAATGCAATACAACGAGCACAATACTTTGATTGGGGAAAAATACTTGATAAACTTTTTGAAAGTTACGGGGGCGTCATTGAGAACTATAGACGAAGTCGTCGCAAATTCGCCGCGTAACGGCAGGACGGGCCGTTCCGCTGCATTCGGCCAAAAGAACTACAGTATTGTACACATATCCGACCCACATCTCAGCCATCGTTATTACCGCGAGCATATAAAGTCGTTTAAACTTCTTGTGCGCAACGTGATCAAATCGGGCTTCGATCACATGATTATTTCAGGAGATCTTGTCAGTACGGGGGATGTCGAGGATTTTTACGTTACACGTAAAATATTGAGCGGATTCGATTTGCTTGACAGCGAACGGCTTACGGTCGTTCCCGGCAATCACGATATATTCGGCGGTCCTCATCGTGCAGTGGATGTGTTAAGTTTTCCGAAGTATATTCGAAACGTCGATTATCGACGGAACCTCAGCTTGTTCAACGAGGCGTTTACCGAAACCTTCGATGGTGTTCGCAGGGTGAGCGATTCATCGATGTATCCGTTCATAAAGGAAGCGGGGCCATTTACGATTATCGGGTTAAACTCGATACCGAAATGGTCATTGTGGCACAACCCGGTCGGGTCGAACGGATGTATAAGCCGGGAACAATTCGATGCATTATCCCTTATTGCCGGTGATCCGGTTTTCGAAGAGAAAATCCCGATCGTTGTAATACACCATCACTTCAATCATCTTGTTTCCGATCCCGCAATGCGTAACACAATTTTCGGGCAGATCGAGTCGCGGATGATGCGTATGCGAAAGCTGAGAAAGCTCTTAAAATACTTTGCCGATCTGAATGTGCAATACATCCTGCACGGACATATTCACCGTAATGAATTATACGAACGCAAAGGGTTACAACTTGCAAACGGCGCCGGTGCAGTGTGCAACGATCCGGTGCGTTTCTTAAAATACAACCGGCTTAATTTCGTCAGCGGCAGGACGACGATCAAGACATACACGCTGCCGATACCGGGCAGCAACCCGGTTAAGGTAGACGTCTTACAAAAATTGCGTAAGGATATCAAAATTCATCGTGCAGCGGCGCTGATGGCGTCGTGATACAGCTCATCCCATAGTCACATATAGTTTCGTGATCGACGGTGAGAGGCGCAGGAACGATCTCCCCCGCCCGGTTTCGAGGGTTTGAATAAAATCGGGGTTTCCCACAACAATTTCGCTCGCTTCATAGGGAAGATGCATCTCAATTGCTTCGGGATGTGTATTCCGGTAATATTTGTTCGTAAAGCTGATCGTACATTTACGTGACGAGGCATACTGAATTCCTACCCCGATTCGTCCGAACGACGTCGGTACATCCCTGAATACACAATCGATATTGCTTTGTATCAATCTTCCGTTATCTCCTTTGAACAACTCAAGCACAGTGCCGTTTTCCCGGAATAGGCAATCCCGTATGAACATAATTATTTCTGCCGCCGCCCAACCGTGATGACCGTCGCCCATTGTGCCGCCGCCCGTTACCGGATGAATCGCCTCGGGATATGTATACGTCGATGTCGCCTGTTTAAAAACGGTTTCGGCAATTTCCCACGCACGTTTTGTATCTCCCGTTAACAGAAAACCATGTGCAATCTGAAGCGTCAAATACGGATTATACCCCGAATGGATCAACGGATGAAAGAAACCTTTCCCGTCGACATACCGGTCGGCTATCATCGACAGCGTGTTTCGTCCGTGCGGTACATTTCCATCAAACAACTCAAGCGGATAGACCGAGCATATCGATCCGATTGCACCTTCGTCAAACGGCCGCCCCGGAGACGCGGGGAATACCTTTTCTCCGAGTTTCTCTTCAAAGTTTCGGGTTGACTGTATGATATCGTGTTCAAAGCGTTCGGCTTCTTTTTTAAACTCAACGGCGGTGGCATCTTTTCCGAGTATACCGGCTATCCCTTCCATACACTTCAATCCTGCAAGCGACCAGAACGAATCCCAGTAGTACTGATCGACCATGCCGAGATGTTCGGCACTCAGACTTTTCGGCATTAATCCTTTCACGGTTGCTCCGTTCGAGCGGCTCTTTCGCCGCATTCGCGGTATCCATCCTGCGGCTTTCTCAAGAAGGGGATACCATTCGCGAAGCCAAAGCTCGGAGCGATTGAGTTCGTAATAACGGTATATAGCCCAAATAACCAGGCCGTTCGAATCCCATTCTCCGTCGGGTCCACGGAAAAAACCATCCTGCGTAAGACGTTCGGGAAAAACATCGAGACCCTGAGCCGATCGTTTGGAGTAACCGAGGGTGGTAAGAGCAGTAAGCATAATGGCCGCGTCGCGAAACCAGAATTTGTGATAAGTATACGGTCCGGGCGAAATGAATTCTCCGTCATGAATCTGAATTAGTGTCGCACGACACGCGTCGAATAAATCCTGTAGGCTTTTATCCGCCATGGTAAACAGCACCCCCTTTTCAATCTCCTGTTTCCAACGTTCGCGCTGTTCGATTCGCCGCTGCCCGAAAGATACCCGCCAGGTTTGCTTCACGGGCGAACGCCGCAGAACCTCGTCGGTCTCCAGAGCGGCGCTGCAGTGAACCTGCTTGGATTCATCGGGTTTCAGCTCAAAGGAAAATCCAACTGCGGCGTGTGCAAGTCCCTGCTTGCAGAACACATTCGGATGCTTTACACTTTTATCGAACAACCCGCGGATATCATCGGATCGCATTAAAAGATACGCGACATCACCGTCCTTACCGTTTGAACAAATTATTCCATCCGGATCTTCGGCAAATACAACGCCGACGGTCTTATTGACGTATGCGATGCGGTTCGATTTAAAATCAATTGATTCGATAGGTGCCACACCTTCGGGATTGAAGGGACGAACGGCAATACAAATCACGCCATCCTGTTTCGCATCCGAAACGTTTACTGCGGTTGCACGATGGAATACAATGTCGGTTCCGCGTCGGGTATTATTGACAAAAGATTCAAGTTCTAATCACATATTGCGAAAAGAAAAACACGTTTTTACATACGGAGCCGCACTATCGAATCGTTGGTCGATGGGTTCGCTCAACGAAGCAAATAAAATACCCTCCGAAGTCGCAAGCCACACGTCGACAGACCATTCACGCGGCAGGGGGGTCACAAGTCCGCGCGGATCGACGATTGCTTCATGATACCCCAACGGACTGCCAAGCGCAGTCCAATTGCGATGGGTAACATTTATGAGGAGAGGATTTTGCGAGCGGGGTATGTAGCTTGGACTTGCCGGATCAAGCTGCCGGTGTACCCAGAAGGGGTATACCCAATTGCGGTTCATTTGTAATACTGCGAAATTCAATAACCCGCGGGTAATCATCGGGGCATTGAGTTGGATAAGATCGAACGGAAATCCCTTGCCGTCAACATCGCTCATCGCACCCGCTATCTCGAACTGTTTGAGCGATGCCGGAGATATGTTCAATTGCCTGAACCCCTGTTTTACAATAAACGAATTGATATTCATTTTTAAACATGATCCATTCTTAGTTCGAAAGAAAACACGCTTCCTTTTCCCGGCGTACTGCTCACGTGGACACTGCTTCCGTGGGCTTCAATGATATGTTTCACGATGGCGAGTCCGAGTCCCGTTCCGCCGACATCGCGCGAGCGGTCGCGATCGATGCGATAAAAGCGTTCGAAGATCCGCGGCAGGTGCTCTTCGGGTATACCTATCCCGTTATCGCTTACCAATATACGAACGGATTCTTTTTTCCGTTCAAAACCAACTATCACCTCGCCGTACGGTTTATTATATTTAATGGAATTTTCGATCAGATTCCTCATAACCTGCGACAATCGCTGTTTATCTCCGTAAACGCGCAATTGATCAGATCCTGCCGGATAACGGCCGCGTAATACGACATGATGTTGCTCGGCGACCGACTGCATCTCGCGGATAACATTCCCGAGAAACTCTTTTGCGCCGAAATAATGAAAACTCATCTTCATTTCACCCGACTCGATCTGCGATATATTAATCAGATCTCCCAGCAAATTATTCAGACGCGTTGCATGGGTATACGCTTTTTGCAGAAAATCCCGGTTGACGTCCGTATCGTCGACTGCACCGCCGAGCAGCGTTTCAATATAGCCCTGTAAAGAAAATATCGGAGTACGGAGCTCATGCGATACATTCCCCAGAAACTCGCTGCGGAATTTTTCGAGCTTTCTCATTTTACCGATATCTTCGTTTACTTTATCAAGCAAATCGTTTATCGTTCCGGCAACCATACCTATCTCATCCCCGGTCCGGGCCTCGATCCGTTTATCCATATTACCGCGACGTATCTCTTCAACACTGTTTGCCAATTCTACCAATGGACCTGATATTTTCCTGGAGAGTAAAACACTGACAACCGTCACGCTCAACAACACGATTAATCCGGCTATAAATATGATAGACCGGATTTCATTCACATTTCGTTTTAATTCATCGAGCGGTGCGGCAATCCGTATGATATGTATCGCGGAAAGCAAATCGGTCGACGGATCGAGTGAAATTCGACGGGCAACGTACATAAAATCGCGGTCGACAGTTTCGCTTCTTCTTTTTACAACGCCGATCCCATCCCGCAATGCATCCTGTACTTCGGACCTGTTGAAGTGGTTATCTACTCCGGCAATTCTCTCGAACGGTACGTCTGAATCGGCAACCACGGTCCCGTCGGCGTTGATAACCGATATGCGAACCGCCTCCAGTTCTGCGATTTTTGTTATCCTGCTATCGAGCAGTCCGGCATCGACAATCGATTCTTCCACTACAATAAATGAAACAACGTTTGCAAGGGTTGAGAGGCTGGAGATGAGACGTTCATGAAAAAACGATTCGATTTTAACACTTAACGTCACACCTAATGTCACTACGACTATGAAAGTGAGCAGAACATAGGTAAATGTAATTTTTGAACGGATTTTATTCATTACCTACAATTTAAACCTGTACCCGACACCCTTTACTGTTTCGATATAATCACCGTACTCACCGAGCTTTTCACGTATCTTCCGGATATGAACGTCGACGGTACGGTCGACTACAACGACATTTTCTCCCCACACCGCATTTAAAAGTGCATCACGTGAGATCACCCTGCCGCGATGACGTGCGAGATACACCAGTGTCTCAAATTCCTTTTTCGGCAAAAAGATCTCCTCGTTCCCTATCTTTACAGTATAATTCGGAACATTGATCTCCATACCCTCTATCTGAATTACATCGGAGGCGGTTTCGGCCGGAGTTTCGGTCCCTTCTTTCCTGCGCAGTACGGTCTTCACCCTCGCAATTAATTTCCTGATGCTGATAGGTTTAACGATATAGTCGTCTGCTCCGAGTTCAAGGCCGACAACTTCATCCACTTCAGATCCTTTTGCCGTCAGAAAAATTACAGGGATCATTGAGGTTTTCACATCCTTCATAAGTTGTTTACATACTTCCCAGCCGTCCATCTCCGGCATCATTACATCAAGCAATATAAGATCCGGTTTGTTCTCCTGCGCCTGTTCGAGAGCTCGTCTCCCATTAAGTGCCGTTACAACCGTATAGCCTTCCTTTTCGAGATTATACTTCAGCATCCCGACGATATCTTTTTCATCATCGACAACAAGTATCTTTTTCGGCACTATCTTTTTCCATTACATAAATG
Source organism: Ignavibacteriales bacterium (assembly GCA_003560935.1). Taxonomy (GTDB): domain Bacteria; phylum Bacteroidota; class Ignavibacteria; order T3Sed10-11; family T3Sed10-11; genus T3Sed10-11. The sequence continues at coordinate 203 of PWJF01000346.1, read as the reverse complement.
TTAAAACGGCGTGGGGCTTTCGTCTTCCTTCATATCCGCAGGCTCATATCCGGCGTAATGCCTCGGTGCCAGCGTTTCAAATTTCGCATATGTTTTAATGAAGGACATACGTGCAGTATCGATCGGACCGTTACGCTGCTTACCGACGATAATTTCGGCAATACCTTCGGTAGACTCGCCGCCTTCCTCTTTAATGCCGTATC
>PWJF01000555.1 GCA_003560935.1 Ignavibacteriales bacterium | reverse complement strand
TTTGCTCGATCTTGCATTAAACGCGCGGGATGCAATGCCGAAAGGCGGCGTACTTTCAATTACAAGCACAATCATACCCGGAAATACTGTCCGTTCAAAAATCCTTAAATCATTCGCACCGGAATATATTCTCGTCCGCGTTACCGATACCGGCACGGGTATGGATGAATGGACGAAGCAGCGTGTATTCGATCCGTTCTTCACAACGAAACGACCGGGAAAGGGGACCGGATTAGGACTTGCACTTGTGTACAGCATTATTGAAAGCTATAACGGTTTTGTCGATGTTGAGAGCGAACCGGGCATCGGTACTACATTCAGCATTTATCTACCAGTACCGCAAACTGAAGTTACATTGACAGATATATCAACACGGACGGAAATTGAGGATCCGGGCGGAAGCGAGACTATTTTAATCATCGAAGACGAGGAGATGCTACTTGATTCATTAAAGTCGACTCTCCTGGAGAGGGGCTACTCCGTCGTCACAGCAAGGGACGGTGAAGAAGGAGTACAAATGTATTCACTTCGCGCAAGAGATCTTTTCGGAAACGGTATCGACGTTGTAATCTCCGATTTAGGATTGCCGAAACTCAGCGGCGATGAAGTGTTTAAAAAAATCAGGAGTATTAATCCGGAGGCAAAAATCATTCTGGCAAGCGGGTTCATTGATCCGACGGTTAAAATGGAATTGAAAAAAGCAGGGTTGAAATATTTTGTACAGAAGCCCTATAGTCCCGATAAGGTAATTCAAACTATTCGACAGATACTTGATGATGATAACGGTGATTAATTTATTATACGATATACATACAAGGTGAGCACTATGATAACATTATATAACCGCCGCTTATTGTTGCTGATGTTTCCATGCATCATCGTTAGTCTTGTGTTTTCTGTCCAGTCACAAGACATCGGCGATCCGTATCTCTGGCTTGAGAAGATTGAAGGAGACGAGGCACTGAGCTGGGTAAATGATCGGAATCAGGCAACAAAAAAAACACTTTCATCGCATCCCTCATTTGAGCCGATACAGGAACGAATACTGGATATCCTAAATTCCGACGACCGCATACCGTTCCCGGGCATACAGGGCGAGTATCTCTACAATTTCTGGCAGGATCCCGATAATCCGCGAGGGATCTGGCGCCGTACTACCTGGGATGAGTACATCGCCGGAGAACCCGATTGGGAAACCGTACTGGATATCGATGATCTGACAAAGACGGAGGGTGTAAATTGGGCCTATAAAGGATCGACCTGTCTCCCGCCGGATTACCGCCGGTGTTTGGTGCGGCTTTCACGCGGAGGAGCGGATGCCGTTGAGATCCGTGAATTCGATACCTACACAAAATTATTTATCGACGACGGATTCTTCCTTCCCGAGGCAAAACAAAGTGCCGCATGGTCGGATGAAAATACCCTCCTGGTTGCAACCGATTTCGGTGAAGGATCTCTCACAACATCGGGGTATGCACGCATCGCAAAAAAATGGAACCGCGGAACCGATCTGGCCGAAGCATCGACTTTGTTTACCGGTGAAACTTCCGATGTATCGGTTTCCGTGGGAAGTTACCGCACAGTAGACCGGACATACCATTATGTATTACATCGTCCGAGTTTTTTCAAAGGAACGGCATACATTCTCATGGACGGAGATTTAGTCCCATTGGAAATCCCGATGGATGCTTCTCCGACATTAATGACCGACCGTCTCATAGTTCGCCTGCGAACATCGTGGAAAGTCGGCGGTACTGTCTATCCTGAAGACGCTCTTATATCAACCGGGATAGATGAATTCCTGAAAGGCGACCGAAACTTTGAGGTGATTTTAGAAACCGGTGAGCGAAATACAATTCGAGGTGTCAGCGCTACCCGGAGTGCGCTCCTTGTGAATATTCTGGATGACGTGAGAACGGAACTTCGCCGCTACACGTATACCGGTACCGGGTGGAATTACGATACGATAGAAGCTCCGGAATTCGGTACGGTTTCCTTTGCCGCCATGTCTCCCTTCACCGACCGGTTCTTTTTTACCAGCTCGGGGTTTACACAGCCCACGACGCTTTATTTAACCGAAGCGGACGGCACAAGCCGCACGGTACGATCATTACCTGAAATGTTCGACGCAGAAGGAATTGTCGTGGATCAACGTACCGCTGTATCAAGAGACGGTACCCGGATTCCATACTTCATCGTACACCCGGAGAACATCGAGCACGACGGTTCTAACCCCACCCTCCTCCATGCATACGGCGGATTTCAGATTTCGCGTACTCCCGGCTATAACACTACCGTCGGCGCCGCGTGGCTTGAAAAAGGAGGCGTTTACGTCGTGGCGAATATTCGAGGTGGAGGAGAGTTCGGACCAAAATGGCACAGGGCTGCACAGCGCGAAAACCGGCAGCGGGCATTCGACGACTTTATCGCCGTTGCCGGAGATTTAATTGAGCGCGGAGTTACTTCACCTCGACATCTCGGAATTCAGGGCGGAAGCAACGGCGGCTTGCTGATGGGGGTGGCCTTTACCCGGTATCCGCAACTGTTTAAGGCCGTAGTTTGCCAGGTCCCATTGATGGATATGAAAAGATTTCACAAACTACTGGCCGGCGCAAGCTGGAAAGGCGAATATGGAGATCCGGAAATTCCAGAAGAACTGAAGGTACTGCTAAAATACTCCCCCTACCATAATC
>PWJF01000292.1 GCA_003560935.1 Ignavibacteriales bacterium | reverse complement strand
CAGGTACGAAACTGGGTGAACCGCTGTAAAGCGACCGAAGCCGAATGGCAGCTCATTGTCCGTCACTACGATAAACCGGGAGTACTCGCAAACGTGATGAATGTTCTAAAGAAAGGGAATATAAACGCTGAGGAACTTGAAAACGTTATATTTGACGGCAAGGTGGCCGCATGCTGTACTATCCAGCTCGATAACCGTCCGACCGATGAAATGCTGCAGGAAATGCGCAGCCGTAAGGATGAAGTTATCAGCGCAACATTAATTAATTTGAATGGTAAAGGTAATCGATAGAATACATAGGAAAAGTAATATAGGGAGACGCAATTAAAACGTGAAATTCACCACATCATTTTTCCCCACGCAGAAAGAATTACCCGTAGATGCAACAATCCCCAGTCATGTACTCATGCTTCGCGCAGGTCTTATTCGCCCACTTGCGGCGGGTGTGTACTCGCACCTGCCCATAGGACTACGCGTAATGCAAAAGGTCATGCAGATTATTCGCGAAGAGATGAATGCCATCGGAGGACAGGAAGTGTTTCTTCCCGCATTAAATCCAATCGAGCTGTGGCAGGAGACCGGACGTGTCGAGGACTTTGGCGATATCATGTTTCATGTTAAAAACCGTCCGATGGTGCTTGCACCCACACATGAAGAAGTGATCTGTTCGATCGCGAAGAACTTTCTCAGATCCTACCGCGACATGCCGCAGATATGGTACCAAATTCAGACAAAGTTTCGCAATGAACCCCGCCCCCGCTCCGGAGTACTGCGAGGACGGCAATTCTTGATGAAAGATTCCTACAGCATGGATTCTTCCTGGGAAGGACTGGATGAAAGCTACGATAAACATGCTGGCGCGTATAAAAAGATATTCTCACGCTGCGGGTTAAAATTCTTTATAGTCGGTGCATCGAGCGGAGCGATGGGCGGATCAGGATCGCAGGAGTTTATGGTTGAATCGGCTTCTGGTGAGGATACATGTGCCGTCTGCCCGAAATGCGGTTATGCTGCAAATGTGGAAGTCGCTGTCTCGAATATTCCCCCGTTACCCCGAACCGACGGCGAGCTTAAACTCGAAGAGATTCACACACCGAAGGTGCGTACGATTGATGAGCTTGTGGAATTCTTAAATGTCCCTGCGGAGAAGCTGGCAAAATCACTTGTGTACATGCAGAATAACAAAATACCCATTCTTGTGTTGATGGTCGGAAACGATCAGTTGAATGAAACGAAACTCGCAAACGCTCTCGGTGCGAACATCCGCCCGATGCATCCGGAGGAGATAGTACAGTTTACCGGTGCACATTCCGGATCGCTCGGTCCTATCGGATTAAAGAATTTCAAGATCGTTGCCGATAAGCGATTGAAAGATGCCAACGGATTGATCAGCGGTGCAAATAAGGATGACTATCATATCGAGAATATCGATTTCGCTCGCGATGTACGGTTGGACGGCTACTACGATCTGCGGGAGGTGAAAGAAAATGAACCGTGTGTCGAATGCGGCGAACAGCTTCGTGTTGTGAATGCCATCGAGATCGGTCATATTTTCAAACTCGGAACAAAATATGCCGAAGGATTGAAAACCTATTTCCTGAACGAAAAAGGCGAGGAAAAACCGATCATTATGGGAAGCTACGGCATCGGTGTCGAGCGTATTGTTGCAAGTCACATCGAACAGAATCACGACGAGAACGGAATTATATGGGATACATCGATTGCGCCCTTTCAGATCCATCTGATCGGGTTGAATATGAAGAACGAGACAGTCCGTGAAGCATCCGAGAATGTATATCAACTTCTGATTGCTAATGGATACGAAGTAATCTTCGATGATCGCGATGATGTAACGGCTGGATTTAAATTTAAAGATGCCGACCTGCTCGGTATGCCGCTTCATGTCATAATCGGTGAGAAGAATCTAAGCGACGGAAATGTTGAGATCAAAATTCGCCGGACAGGTAAGCGTTCGGTTGTTGCAATAGATGATATTCTAAATAAAATAGAGAAACTCCTACACTAACGGAAAATAAAATGGCACAGGAACAGAAATTCCTTGTCGGTAAGGAATGGCGGTCGTCTCCCGAGAAGGAACCGAACCGAAATCCATACACCGGCAAAGTCATTGCGGATGTTTGCCAGGCGCAGTCTCAGGACATGGAGGATGCGATCTCCTGTGCGGTGGAAGCGTACGATCAGACAAAGAAGATGCCCGCATATAAACGCGCCGATATATTGATGAATATTGCTTCGCGAATAAATAACGAGCGGAAAGAGATTGCATTGATGATGGCGGAGGAGTCGGGAAAACCACTTTCGCAAACACTTGTTGAAGTAGACAGGTCGGTACTCACATTTACCATCGCTGTAGAGGAGGCAAAGCGGATGTACGGCGAAACCATCCCGCTTGACCTTGCAGCTCACTCCGAACGGCGCTGGTCACTGACGCGGCGGTTTCCGATCGGGCCGATAAGCGGTATTTCTCCGTTTAATTTTCCGCTGAATTTAATCGCGCATAAAATCGCTCCGTGTTTCGCCGCGGGAAATACGATGGTGTTGAAGCCGCCGCCGCAGGCGCCGTTAACCGGATTGCGGTTGGCGCAGATCGTTCTCGATGCCGGTGCACCGCCGGGAGCATTCAATGTTCTTCCGTGCGAGATAGAGGTGGCGGAACGGCTCGCGACGGATGAT
>PWJF01000200.1 GCA_003560935.1 Ignavibacteriales bacterium | reverse complement strand
TGCGCGCCGGCAGAAATCTTCACATGGGGCAGCGCAAACTCTGCCACATACCGAAGCGAATGGATTGGGAGATCGTGATACGAGAAATGAATCTTTATATTTTCCTTCAGCGATTAACTGAACATACCGTCCTGCGTCGGTATGAATGGGACACGCTGCCTGACATTTAACCTGCTTTTGCCAGTGGACGAAATCAGGTACTGATATTTTATACATTGGAACATCGTTCTCTTTTTAATCAATGAGCGAAACGAATTAATTCAGAAGTTAAAGAATACCAATTTGTTGTTTAAATTTTTCCAGTAAGAAATAATCATCGTCGAAATTCAGAACCCGTTTGCCGCACTTTAATTCCTTGACCAGATCAGCCAATGTCACGCTGTCAAGCACCGTGCGAATTTGGCTCAATATTCTTCGCCAATAATCATGTAATGCGCACGGATTGTTTTCATCGCATATATCCGGACGGATAATGCATGAATCGAAAAATTCGGTTCCGTCAATAGCCGTAATTATATCGTATATCGTTATATCATGAGAGGGACGTGCTAACGAAAAACCGCCTTGCGGACCCTTGAGAGATGTAAGAAATTTTTCTTTGACTAAAATGCGCAGCACCTTATTCAAATAATCTTTGGGCATTGAGAGGGCACCTGCGATTTGTTTTGCGAGTACACTTTCTTTTTGATCAAGGGAGGCGATAAGAATGAGTGCCTGCAGACAATATTTTGACGTCTTGGAGAGCACAAAAACCTTTGTCGGTTATTTGTTGTGGATAATAAAGTACCGGTTTACTTTGAGAAGGTCAATATAAAAAGATATACGTATCCATTAATACCTGTGGGGGCGTTTTCGATCTGGAGTTTATAGTTAATAGTGGATATCCATATCCACTATGACGTACAAGGCAATCAAACGAATTCGGAATTCTCATTTATAATAAGAATTTAAGACCTATTTCTCATTTTTGATAATGTATATCCTCCGGTCTCTCTAAAATAGCTTATATGAAGAATTTTGCGCAATTGTACCGACTGGCATAATATCTGCAATTAAGATTATTAGGTCTTAATTGCTGAATATACCGGGATTCCATTATGCCACAGTTATTTAGTAAATCGTGCGAATATGCACTCCAGGCATCGCTTTATCTTGCCAGATATAGGGATCATTCGCCAATCCTGCTGCGTGAGATCTCCGACACGCTCTATATTCCGTATCATGTACTAAGCAAGACTATGCAAAACCTTGCAAGAAACGGCATCCTCATCTCCAATAAAGGAATGAACGGCGGTTATGCTTTATCGCGTCGGCCGGCGGAAATATCGTTAAAGGATATCGTCCACGCTGTAGACGGTGTTGACATACTCACCAAATGTGTGCTGGGTTTTCCAAAATGCGGTGATAAAAATCCCTGCCCGGTTCACGATCAGTGGACGAAAGCAAAAGGTTTCATTCTCGATATGCTTTATGGACAGAACCTTGAAGAACTCAGTAATAACCTCGACACGAAGATCGATTTCATTGAAACATTAATTGAACGCTGTTGTGAAACGACTAAAAATCCGAATCTACGGATAGATTTGAACATCTGTTGTTAAGGTTGAGCTATGGGAACTTTGATCGACCGCTTCGGTCGCGATCATACATATTTGCGTATTTCAGTTACCGAACGGTGCAGTCTCAGATGTACGTATTGCATGCCGGCTCACGGTATCGCATTGAAACCGAGAAGTGAACTTCTCACATACGATGAGATTGAACGGTTGTCGGAAATCCTTGTATCGCTCGGTGTTCGTAAAATACGCATTACCGGCGGCGAGCCGCTTGTCCGCTCCGGTATCGAACAACTCTGTGCAGGGCTTTCGGTGCTTAAAGGAATCGACACGCTTGCGATATCTACCAACGGTACACTGCTCGAAAAGAAAGCCCGGTCATTACGGGAAGCCGGCGTGAAAAACATTAATATCAGTCTCGACTCGTTACGCGGAGACAGATTTGAAAAGATCACGCTCCGGTCAGTTCATACGGATGTTTTCCGCGGTATCGAATCCGCGATTGAAGCAGGTTTTCCTTCTATAAAAATTAATGCGGTTATCATACGCGGCTTCAATGACGATGAATTGTTAGACTTCGTTGAATTCGCGCGGGCGCTTTCGGTTTCGGTACGCTTTATCGAATATATGCCGTTTCCCGGTAACAACTGGAATCAATCACAATATATTCCTTTTGCTGAGATGAAACAGCGAATAGAATCAAGGTATCGACTCATTCCAAAGAAGCATGATGAAATAGTACCGGGTCCCGCGAAAGAATTTCAAATCGAAAACAGCAATGCGTCCGTCGGATTTATCACAACTATGAGCGAACACTTTTGCGGATCATGCAATCGTATTCGCTTAACGGCAGACGGCCGTCTTCGAACCTGTTTGTTCGCAAACGACGGTATTGATTTGAAGCGGCTGTTGCGTTCCGGTGCATCGCGTGATATTATAGAAGATTCGATACGATCGGGGGTATTGCTCAAGTGGGAGAAACATCCCGGTCACGAGGATTTAATAACGAATCAGGACCGTGAAATGACTGCAATAGGTGGGTGAACACGTAATACGAAACTCAAAACATAAACAAAGCGGCTGCTTTATCATGAAAAATCTATTAAATATATTGATTCCCTCCCCGATAGCTATCGGGGT
>PWJF01000352.1 GCA_003560935.1 Ignavibacteriales bacterium | reverse complement strand
TGCTGACAATCACACCATCGTTCGAAAAGGATTTGTCCGACTGTTCGAACTTGATGAAAAAATGGAAGTTGTGGGTGAAGCGGAGGATGGCAAGATGGCGGTTGAACAGGTGAAATCGCTTAGTCCGGATATAGTACTCATGGATATCGCTATGCCTGTATTGAACGGACTTGAAGCGACGCAGCGAATCAAAAAGGCTACACCGGATGTTAAAGTACTTATTTTATCGGCGTACGATAACAATCAGTACATATACCGGGTGATTCGAGCCGGAGCGCACGGCTATCTTATGAAAAATATCGATGCTAATGAGTTGTATTCTGCCGTAAAAGCCGTTCACCGGGGTGAGTATGTTTTTCCCGAGTCGGTTCGGTCGGTATTCAAAGATGAATTAGCCCGTCTTCGTAAGGGTATATTCGATGGTGTACCCGACAGTTTTCACTCATTAACCGACCGGGAACGCGAAATTCTGCAACTTATTGCAGAAGGGAAGAGCCATCAGTACATAGCTGATTTCCTTCATATCAGCGTCAGAACCGTCGATACCCACCGCAATAATATCATAAAAAAGCTCGATGTGCACGATACCGCCAATCTCGTTCTCTATGCCATAAAAAACGGTATAACTATCCTTCCCGGATAATTCCCTCCCGATGTTAGGTAGGTCACAATTTTGTAAAATACACGTTTTAACGTATTGCCCTCTGTGGCTAATATTAGTACATTGGCTAATACAGTCATAATTCTCATAAACCGATAAAAAAATGAAAAAGACATCACCCGCAGAAGATAACCGGATGGATGAGTTTAAAATCCTCATTGTTGATGATAGTGAGGAATACATAGAATTACTTAATCAATTCCTTATTGATTATGGGTATACAGTCATTCCGGCACAGAACGGAGTAGAAGCTCTCGAACGACTGAAAGAAGGGCGTGTTCATCTCATTATCGCAGATGCGATGATGCCGAAGATCGATGGATTTCAGTTATGCCGGACGGTGAAAGATAATCCCGAATACGCCGACATACCATTTTTTATATACACGGGGGATTACATCGATGCGGAAGACCGTGAATTTGCCAGAAGTATCGGTGTCGATAAATATGTAGTAAAGAGCGGCGGGCTTGATGAATTAATACGTAGTGTGAATGATGTTGCACGTAACCGGTACGGATACAATCGTAAAGAAACCGTATGGGGAGACGGTACGATCGATGATTCGGTCTTTCTCCAAAAGCATCACGATATCCTGACAAAAAAACTTGAGGAAAAGATGCACCACCTTGAGTTGTATGCCGAGACGCTTAATAAAAAAAATATAGAGTTGAAAGCTTCAGAAGCGCGGTACCGGAGCTTATTCGAAAATGCGAATATAGGTATCGTTATTCTCGATCGTGAAACAAAGCACGTGCTCGATGCCAACAATCAGGCAGTTGAAATGTTCAAGTATTCTAAGGAGGAATTGCTCGAAAAGGAGTGCCTCCCTATTGAAAACGATAAACAGATGACGTCACAATTATTGTACACCGAACTCTATTTCAATGGAGAAGCATCTATCATAGATAAAGATGGAAATACCGTCGAGGTTCAAATCAATTCTGTTCCGATCGCGCGGGCACAGGACCCGCGTATCATTGTTTATCTGCGTGATCTTTCGGAACAGTCAAGGATACGCCAGAAACTTTTACAGATTGAAAACATGACATTGATGGGACGACTCGCAGCCGGAATCGCACACGAAATACGTAATCCGCTTGCTGCTGTTACCGTTAATTTACAATACCTTCAAAAAAAATATTCGAATAATGAGGATATAATTAATACCGTTGAAATGGCAATGGAAGGTTCTAAACGCGTCGAACAGGTGGTCGAAAAAACCCTCAGTCTGGCGCGTGCAACCCCTCCGCAGTCAAAAGCTGAAGATGTACATGAAATAATAGATCGCGTACTGTGGTTTATGAAAATGCCATTAAAACAAAAAAATATTTCCGTTCAGAAAGAATTTACCCGAACATTACCGGCTATATCCGTTGACGAAAAGCAAATTCAACAGGTACTGTTGAATATATTGCAGAATGCGCTCGATGCATCGCATGAGAACGGTTCCATAGTAATGAGAACGCACCTCAATGAAGTTAAAAATGTATGTATTGATGTTTGCGACAACGGACCCGGTATACCGGATGATTTGCAGAAGCATATATTCGAACCGTTTAACACAACGAAAAAAGGGGGAACAGGGTTGGGACTTGCAATATCAAAGTATATAATGGACAGGCACAATGCAGATATAGAAATATCCTCTCGCCCGGGTGAGGGAACTACTATCAGATTACTGTTTCCGGCTTACCAATAATTTAATGGAGATTTACCATGCTGAAGGGGAAAATAATATTAGCTGATGACGATGTGAACTTAACAAAGTCACTCAAACAGGTTCTGCAATCCGAAAACTTTGCGGTTGAGATATGCAATAAGGCATCGCAATTGATTGATACCGTCGGCTCATTTAATCCGGATGTAATATTTTTGGATATTTATTACGGCGACTATAACGGTCTGAACCTTCTGAAAACCCTGAAACATGAGTATGCCGATATATCCGTTATCATGATTACCGCACATTCGGATGTATCTATTGCAGTTGAAGCAATGCGTGAAGGAGCGGAGGATTTTGTCGTAAAACCCTTCGAT
>PWJF01000024.1 GCA_003560935.1 Ignavibacteriales bacterium | reverse complement strand
GCAATAATGCCTGAAGTTATATCGTGTTTATCATGACACAGAAAGACTGTGGCAAAAGAACCCTCAAACAATAATTAGATCGGAGGATAAGATTATGGGGAGAATCAAAACGGGTGAGTTACTGGAACGACGGGAGCTTGAGTCTATCCGCGGAGACTCGATCGGGATTCCCGATGAAAGTAAGTATATTCATTTGCAATTCAGGCGGTTTGCCGGATGTCCCATGTGTAACCTACATCTCCGCTCTTTCATTCAAAGACACGATGAGATCGAAAGTTTGGGAATCCGGGAAGTGGTTGTATTTCATTCATCAAAGGAGGCCCTGCTTAAAAACCAGAATGATGCACCGTTCGATCTGATTGCCGATCCGGAGAAGTCGCTATACCGGGAGTTTGGGGTGGAGAAGTCCGTTTGGTCCGTGCTGCACCCCGGTGTTTGGCTTCCAGCTTTCAAAGTGGTATTAAGCGGCGGGTTTTCGCTTCACTCATGGAAGGAGAGCAAGTTCGGTTTACCGGCCGACTTTTTTATCGCGAAGAACGGGCAAGTTGTAGCATGTATGTACGGAAAGCATTCGTATGACCAATGGACGGTTGATGAGGTGATCGAGATTGTACAGAATGCGAATAAATGACCTATATACTTTCGAAGCGAAAGTTATGATTTTAAAATATGAATATCATCTGTTTTTGATCTTTCTTTCCCGCCTCACGCTGCCAGCTTCCAACTGCTTTGTGGATGAGCTCGTGATCGTCATTCAGCAATAGCTCGGCAATCTTAATATAGGAACGCATCACATATACATACTGACTCCGAATCTACTTAGTCTTACTTAACTCTATTAACTTTCTCATTGTATTTAAGTTTCTCGTTGTCGAAGAAACACCGAGCTTCTTCTCTATACTATTATTGTCCAGTTTCGCTTTCGTATAATTTCCCGGAATATATACATACGCCACATCGTTATTAAAAACAATTTCCTCCGGGGAGTAATCCTGCGCCGTAAATTCTTTTACTTTTTGTGCAGGCGGTTTCTTCGCAAACATCGTATAAAATACCCGCGACATATCATCTTTCTTCAACGGATTCCCGTCGAGTATTTTTTGCAATTGCGACCCCGTTTTTACCACAACGACCAGGTCGGCACCGATATGTTCTTTGATAAGCCCATGTACACGTTGTGCTAACCTTGCAGGCGTAATATCACTGTGAAGTATGACATTACCGCTTGCGATGTACGTGCGTACGTTTTCGAATCCGGCATCAGTAAGCACCTGCCGGAGCTGCGCCATTGGTACTTTGTTTTTGCCGACGGGCATGACGCCGCGGAGGAGGACGATGTAGGTTTTCATGCGGAATTTGGTTGTTTATTGAGCGATTAAACGGTGATAATACTATGTATGTTTTCTCTAAATTGTAGGTACGTTACCCCGACAATCATTGATATGGATTAAACTACGATTATTGCTGCTTATCGGGGTAACGTCCTTACAGATTAAATCCATCTAAATAATTCATAAAGATAATTGCTTTTCTTGACATTTTCCATTCATCGATTTAACTTACATTATATGAAGTGGCAAGAACACATATCTATCAATCCATCAATACGCAGCGGGAAACCGTGCATCAAAGGGACACGTATTACCGTGTATGATATACTCGAATATCTGGCAGGTGGCATGAGTGAGGACGATATCCTTGCAGATTTTCCGGATCTGACACGCGATGATATTCGGGCATCCTTAGCATTTGCTGCAACCCGTGAACGACGCTTGTCTAATTCCGCACTATAATGCTCCTTTTTGACGAAGACCTGAGCCACAGGCTTGTTGAAATCCTATCAGAAGAATACCCCGGCTGTATCTATGTGAGAGATGTTGGCTTACGTGGTACAGAGGATTTTCAAATTTGGCATTATTGCAAAGAAAATAGACCCATGATAGTCTCCAAGGATACTGACTTTCGAGAGCGAAGCTTTTTAGAGGGATCTCCTCCAAAAGTTATATGGCTCGATGTTGGAAATGCAGGGACGACTGATATTGCAGACCTGTCAAAACCCCGGTGAACTCCACCCCGTTATGTTTTGTTTGGCATTCAAACGGACAAACGGAGACTGCTTATGAATCGTTCTATATACAAAAGAGGCATTTATAAAAGCATGACATTCGCACTTATCCTGTCATTCTTTTTCATCAACGATCTGACTGCCCAAAATCATTCTCCCATATTTCCCGATACAACCTGGATGCGGTACGCATCTCCGGAAGAAGCCGGCTGGTCTTCCGATGATGTAGACCGTGCCCGTGCTTTTGCCGACTCGCTTGGCTCGAAAGCCGTAATACTGGTTTATAACGGGGCTGTTGTTGCCGAGTGGGGAAAAACCCGGGAGATAGCCCCCGTCGCATCGGTTCGTAAAAGTCTATTTAGTGCACTGATAGGAATTGCCGTCGCCGAAGGCCGGATCGACACGGCATCGACGCTTGCCGATCTCGGTATAGATGATATCGAACCATTAAGTGAAGATGAAAAGCGTGCAAACATCCTTCAGTTGCTGACAACAAGTTCCGGGGTGTTTCATAAAGCGGCTGCCGAACCGCCGGCACTTGTAAAACCCGAACGGGGAAGCGTTAATCCGGGAGAACAGTGGTTCTACAATAACTGGGATTTTAATGTACTTGCAACCATATATGAAAACGAAACCG
>PWJF01000266.1 GCA_003560935.1 Ignavibacteriales bacterium | reverse complement strand
GCTGGGCTGGGAGTACGACGAGGACTCCGATACCTACGAACTCACCGGCATCACCAGCGAACAGATCAACGACCTCTACGTGGTTCAGGGCCGATACGATGCCGAAATCGAGCTCGAGGCGTTTACCGTCGAGGCGGATGGCGATATCTCGGATTCCTGGGAAGACACGATGCCGCTCTTGATTCTGGCGAATGACCCCACGCCCGGCGACGACACATTGCTCTATACCGGTATCCCGCTCGACGGGCTCGACGGCGACGACGTCGTGCAGCTGCGCTTTGGGCAGGATCTCGACAGCGACGATTACGCCAACCTGAGCAACATCGAGATCATCGACCTGATGCCGGAAGGGCAGGACCATGCGTTGAGCAACCTGACGCTTGCTGACGTGATCGACATGACGGATGGGAGAAATGCGCTGGAAATTCGTGGCGACAGCGGTGACAGCGTCGAACTGGTCGGAGCCTGGACTTCAGAAGGCAACGATGGGTTCACCACCTTTAACAAGACGGTCGATGATTCTTCCGCTACGGTACGGGTCCAAAACGACGTCAGCGTGACCGTGGTGGAGGAGCCCGAGGGCGTGGCTCCGGGGGTTGCACCGTTTGCCTTCGGCTTCAATGAGGACGGGTCTGAAGGGTTCTCTGACGAAGCCAAAACAGAGGATGCGTCCGAGGATCGCGAAGAAAACGAGGCCGAGAGCGCTCCGGATGGGGACGCCGCCGACGATGCGAAGGAGGCGGGGGTTGTCGAGTCCGGGGAGGGTTCGTCTTCGGCCGACGACGAACCTGAGCCTGAGCCTGAGCCTGAGCCTGAGCCTGAACCTGAACCCGCCGTCGTGGAAGCGTCACGTGTAGAGGAAATTCAGCCTGTGCCGACGATCGATCAGTGACCCGGTTGTCTGTTGAACGGGTGGGACGGACGCGCCGGGAAACCCAGCGATGAACGGGTCAACCGACCAAGCACGTGGTGGGCCGCTGCTCGAATGCCTGCTCGTGCTCTGCCGGTACCATGATCGGGAACTGTCACGGGAGTCCGCGCTGGCCGGGCTGCCTCTTGCTGACGGGGTACTGACACCGTCGGTGTTCCCGCGTGCCGCACAACGGGCACGGCTCGCCAGTCGCGTGGTCGCGGGTCCGCTCGAATCGCTGAACGCCGCGCTCTTGCCGACGGTCCTTCTACTGCAGAACGATCGTGCCTGCGTTCTGGTCGGAATCGATCGATCGACCGCGTTGGCGCGCGTGGTGTACCCGGAACTCGGCGAAACGGCGGTGGAGGTCCCGCTCGATGCCCTGCAGGCGGACTATTCGGGCCACGCCATTTATGTCCGCCCCGAATTCCGGTTCGACGGCCGTGCCCCGGAAATCCGGGTTCTGAAGGGGCGCCACTGGTTCTGGGGCGTGATCACGGAGAACCGGGGCCTCTATCGGGATGTGTTGATCGCGTCGGTCCTGATCAACCTGTTCGCCGTGGCCATGCCGCTGTTCGTGATGAACGTGTACGACCGCGTGGTCCCCAATCATGCGACCGATACCCTGTGGGTTCTGGCCGCCGGGATTTTTGTCGTGCTCGTGGCCGACCTGATTCTGCGGGTCATGCGCAGTGCCTTTGTCGATCTCGGAGCGAGCCGGGCCGACGTAAAACTGTCGTCCGCGATCATGGAGCGGATTCTCGGCATGCAGATGGTCAACCGTCCGGCTTCGGTCGGTTCCTTTGCCGCCAACGTCCAGGCCTTCGAGTCGGTCCGCCATTTCATCGGCTCATTGACCGTGCTGGCGCTGGTGGACCTTCCGTTCGTGCTGATGTTCGCGTTCGTGATCGCCCTGATCGGCTGGCCCATGGTGATCCCGGTGGTGATCGGCGCGCTGCTGGTACTGGTCTATGCGATGACGGCCCAGACCCGCCTGCAGGCGCTCTCCGAAAACTCGATGCGCGCGAGCGCGATGCGCAATGCCACCCTGGTCGAGAGCCTGGGCAGCCTGGAAACGGTCAAGGCGCTGGGTTCCGAGGGCCGAATCCAGGCGAGCTGGGAGAAGGCCACGATCTTTCTGGCACGCATCGCGGCCCAGATGCGCCTGCTCTCCTCCTCCATCAGCAGCGGGGCACTGTGGACGCAGCACACCGTGGCCGTCGCCGTGATCATCGTCGGTGTGTATCTGATCGTGAACGGCGAGCTCAGCCAGGGGGGGCTGATCGCGGCCTATCTGCTGTCGTCGCGCGCGATGGCGCCGATCAGCCAGGCGGCCGGTCTGCTGTCCCAGTACCACAATTCGGCGATCGCCCTGCAGTCGCTCAACGAGATCATGGCGCGACCCGTGGAACGCCCTGAAGGTGCGAACTGGATCAGTCGACCGGTGCTGCGTGGCGAGGTGGAGTTCCGTGACGTGAGCTTCCGGTACCCCGACCAGGAGCTGCAGGCTCTCGCTGGAATCCGTTTGCGGATCAAGGCCGGCGAGCATGTCGCGATCGTCGGCCGGAACGGTTCCGGCAAGAGTACGCTGCAGAAATTGATCATGGGTTTTTATCAGCCCCAGACCGGGGCCGTGCTGCTCGATGGCGTGGACCTGCGCCAGCTCGATCCGGCCGAACTGCGCCGCAACATCGGCTATGTTCCGCAGGAGGTGAGCCTGTTTTTCGGGACATTAC
>PWJF01000204.1 GCA_003560935.1 Ignavibacteriales bacterium | reverse complement strand
CTTGCTTTTCCCGACCCATTTTAGTTCCTCATCGATATTACCCCCCTTAAAAGCAACCAGCGAACAACCGGGGATCGTACCGGGAGCCGCCTCCGCATCACCGGATTTGCTACGGAGAAACGGTTGTGCCCATTTCACCAGTTTATTGAGCGGAGCAACCGCCCGGGCGACGACGATGTGAAACTTTCCGGCGTAGTCCGGTTGTTTTCCAACATCTTCGGCTCTTCCCCATACAGTTTTCACGTTGGTCAATCCAAGTACATCCGCCATGGATTGAACTGCGTCGATCTTTTTGCGGATCGCATCGAGCAGGGTGAAGCGGATTTCGGGATGGAGTATGGCAAAGACTATTCCCGGCAAGCCGCCGCCGGTGCCGAGGTCCAGGACACTTATATATGAAGGAAACTTCCGGTGAAATAATAGACTCGTACAATGAAGAATATGATTGGTCCAGATATTCTCCTCGTCCTTGCGTGAGATCAGGTTAAGATTTTTGTTATGGGAAAGAAGCAGTGTAATGTATTTTTCGATGAGTTGGAGTTGGAATTCGGAGATAGCGAGGTTGTGATCACTACAGGCAGCGAGGAAGATTTGTTTTGAGGAATTCAAGATTCTGGCAGTAAATTCTTATTGTTAATGTAGTCATTGAAAAGTATCATATTCCCGGATATCGTGCTGTGCCGTGAATGAGTTTATGCTAGTCCGGTACATAAAGGTACACAATAACAAACCGTGTGGCAACTACTTACCGCTTCTTGAAATACCGTACATAGGGCAACCCTTCGAAATCGGAATCCAATGTCCACAGAGTGGCATCGTACAATCGTGCGGTGGAGTATATAATGCTATCCGCCATAGGGATTTTATAATCAAAACTGATCTTCACAGCACCCAGGGAAATTACGCTATCGACATCGATCACGCGTGCTTGTTGCATCACCCCGGCAGCTTCAATTGCGTGAGGCTCATCTTTTTCAATGAGTATTTTTTTATACACTTCATAAAGGTTAACCGAAGATAAAATTAAGTTCTCTGTATCCTCTATTGTCTTTACAAATGCTTTTGCGTTTGGACTTCCCGCAAAGTATTCCAGCCAACCGGCTGAATCGACCAGATTCACAGGCGATCTCCTTCTCTTGTTATGTCTGTGTTGATTCCCTTCAGGAATCCACGGGCTTCTTTAACGCTGCGCAGCGGAATCAACTGAATCCGGTTACCAATCTGAATGATCTGCATTTTCTGACCGGGTTTAAGCTGCATTTGTTCCCTGACGGTCTTCGGTATCACGACCTGGTACTTCGGCGAAATCGTAACGATTGACATTAAAACCCCTCCATATGTATTACCAATAATGTATCGATAATAAAAACGTATGTCAATATATTATCGATGATAAGTCACAGGCAACAATTTATCATTCCCTTAAAAAACGGCGCGAGAATGGCGAACAGAGAAGAGTGGATGGTTTAAGTGTAATAATAACAATAACATAAGGCGCCATGTTCCACGTGAAACACTCACCCCCGCATATACACCATCAACACCGAGATATCCGCAGGTGTGACACCGCTGATGCGCGATGCTTGTCCGATTGAGTGGGGTCGAATCTTCATCAATTTCTCCTTCCCTTCGGCAGAGAGAGATGTTAACTTCGAGTAGTCAAATGATTCCGGGATGATCATCTCTTCGTATTGATCGAACTTATCGACTTGTTCATACTGGCGTTTGATATATCCTTCATACTTCACCTCGATCTGCACTTGATCAAGCACATCTTTATGCGATAAGAATTTTGCGACGTTACCGTTTTCTTTAACAGATAGTAAAGCGAGCAAGCCGTCGATGGAGAGTTCGGGACGCTTAAGTAATTGTATCAACCGCTCCGAATGTTGCAAAGTACTTGAACAGATTTCTTCTAAGAACGGGTTTGCAATCTCCGGTCGGAGATTAGTATTCGCAATATATTCACTTAACTCTTCAATGAGTTGTTCCTTGGTCTTGAGCTTTGAGTAGGTGGTATCGTCGATCAACCCGAGTTTATATCCCGTAGGCATTAGACGTCGATCGGCATTATCCTGACGCAGCAGCAGCCTATGCTCTGCACGCGAAGTAAACATACGGTACGGTTCTAGCGTACTCTTGTTGATCAGGTCATCGATAAGCACACCGATGTATGCATCGGATCGTTTTAAGGTAAACGGCTCTTCACCCTTTATCTTCAATGCTGCATTAATGCCAGCAATCAATCCCTGCGCTGCAGCTTCTTCGTAACCGGATGTTCCGTTTATCTGTCCCGCAAAGTAAAGACCTTCGACACGTTTTGTCTCAAGCGTGAAGTGCAACTGATGTGGCGGGAAGAAATCGTACTCGACCGCATAACCGGGACGAAGCATTTCGACATTTTCAAGTCCGGGGATTGTTCGCAGACCCTCGAGCTGTATCTCTTCAGGTAAACTTGTGGAGAAACCGTTCACATACACTGTCGTATCGCCGTATCCCTCCTGTTCGAGAAATATCTGGTGACGATCCCGGTCGGCAAGGCGGTTTATCTTGTCTTCAATGGACGGACAATACCGCGGACCGATTCCCTTGATTCTTCCCGTGAACATCGGCGACCGGTCGAAACCCTTCCGTAGTATCTCATGCGTTTTCTGATTGGTGTAGGTGAGATACATCGGTATCTGTTCGTTGGTTATCTTTTCGGTTTCGT
>PWJF01000029.1 GCA_003560935.1 Ignavibacteriales bacterium | reverse complement strand
GCACCGCCGCTGCTCCATTGAAAATAATATTCAGGCTCATAGGGATTTCCCTCATCGTCATACACGCGTAAGAAAGCAACGTCCAGATTATATCGAGGATAGGTAAAGTTATCCGGGTCACCGCCGAAAAAACCTATCGCAGATTCCGGTGCATACACAAGCCGAACGTCGTTGTAACGTTTATAACCGTACAATGAATACCTGCCGCCGTTATAAAATGTAATAACGTTGCATCTCAATCCCGTTTCTTCCTCGTACCGCTGTTCGATATCCTGTATCGTTTGCTGCCGCAGACTGAGACGCTCTTGATCCGTTGTACCCTTTTCAAATGCAGCGATAACTTCCCCGGTTACATCTACCGTTAAAACCAATTGATCGAGATATAATCCCTCCACTTTTCTCTCGTCTTCCAGCGCTGTTGCATAGAACCCGCTCTCAAGCAAGTTTTCATCTTCAAGGGCAACCCGTTGAAGTGCGCCGATCGCGCAGTGGTGATTGGTCATGACAAGTCCGCTCGCAGAAACGAACGATGCCGAACAGTTTGGTAATCTCAGCGATGCAAGTCGGGCATGAAGAAACCAATCATCGGCCGGAGTAAAATTGTACGTCTCTGCGAAATATTCAACCGGTGGAAAATCGAACGTCCACATTCTGCCGGTGTCAAACTGACCGGCGGGAACCGCCTCGATTGCCGGTTCGGCAGGCGGTTCATATACTACCTGAGTCGTTGTCGCACAACCTGCAATGAATAATGACAATAAAAAGATAAGAGTCGTGAATGATCGGGGATTTATTGCTTTCATATCGGTACCTCGGTTGGTTGCTGATTATGGGTAGAGAATAAATATATTAAATATACTGTGAATAAATGTGAGTTTCAATGATTCATCAAGATCCTTTATAATCCAAACGATACATACACAAATACCGCGCGGTCGATGTAGTTGCCTATGGGAATTCTTTGAAACGGTTCATTAAAAAAGTTCTGCGCCTGTACGCTCACCTCCAACCCGTTCGCGAAATAGAATCTCTCAAACCGGCGGCTTACCGACATATCGAAAACAGTCGCACTCCGTATCACACCGTCAAACCCCTCGCCCAAAAAAGGATCGTCCTCCGGTGCAAGAACGAATTCGATCCAGAAAGACTTTACGATATGCATGATAGATATATCGAATACAACATCGAGCGGCAGCAGAAACTCGAAAGCGTTTATAGTTTTATAGCGCGGCAGAGAACGCATATCGGAATTATCGATATACTGATGTTCCGACGATACCCGCAGGAAATCAAACGGCCGCGTATCGAGCTGGACGGTAATACCCGGCACAAACCTCGAACCGTCATTTATATAAGTTGCCGACCGGAGTATTTCTCCCGTGTCGACCGGACGAAATGACCGTGCGGTATGCTGAACAATCTGATTTTCGGTCCATCTTCCGAACAACTCCATTGAAATGGAATAATTGCTGCCGGTTTGTAAATATCCGGATTTTATTTCCTGCACACGCTCCGGTTGGATGCCGGGATTACCGGTTATTACGAATTCTTCGGGACCGGATACATCATCGATATCACGTATTGAAAGAAATTTCCCGTATCGTTCAAGATAATCGGGAAAATATACAGCCGATGAGAACGAGGTATGCAGTATGCCGGTTTGACCGGATCTGTATCTAAAAGTCAATTCGCCCGATGCCTCCGGCGGATCTTCATATTGTGAATCGAGCCGCAGGCCTGCCGATGAGGACAATCGTCCGGCTGAGTACCCGAACCCGATACCGCCTCCCCACTGAATTGAGCTGACATTCTGTAAAAGCAATGCTTGTTTGCGGGGATCGCCGCCGGATAAATCTACAGCATTTATCAGTCCAAGATTCGAAAAAACAGAAACGTTGAAAGCATTCCCGACCGGAATTTCGTATACCGGGTACAATGTCCATTCGGTTGTACGAAGCGCACCGGGTAAGGCACCGGTAAGTTGTTTCGTCCAGACAAAAGACTCATCGCGTATTAACGCTGCCGACATTCCGGACGATGTGTCCTTATACGTAATGCGTCCGGTACTGCTGATGTTTGTATAATGGTTGAACAACGACGTGAACGGCGACATCTCCCATCCAAAAAGATTAATGCCCGCGGCAAAGAAATCTATCGAACGGTCATCATCGATGGTATACACTGCCTCACCGATCACCTTGACCTGTCTGTTTTGACGCGGCAGCAAGTCACGGTTGTACTGCCCGATCGTATAATCATTGACCGATCCGGTCGTGAAATAAAAAAAGCCTCCGCCCGATATCCGGTATGCCCATTTATCACTCTTATTTGATATCGATAACGCAAAGGATGGTCCAACCTTGTTTTTATTCCTATGTCTCCGTTCGGGGCGGGTAAAAATATGTATCAACGGATCACCCGTTTCGCTGCCGGTAAATAATCGTGCATCTACCGTAAATGAATCCGCGATAGGACTTCGTACAATATCGATGACGCCGCCCGATACCGGACCGGACTGCATCATACCTGCGCCGGTTTTCGCAACGAGTGTATCAACTGTTACAAGATCTACCGGCACAAGATCGATCGACTGCATACCGAAGGGATAACCGGTATATGGAACCCCGTTGATTGTAATGACGGTGCGGGGCGATGCCCAGTTTCCTGTTCCGGCAACGTTAAATAGAGGAAGAAACCGCGAAGCCGATATT
>PWJF01000350.1 GCA_003560935.1 Ignavibacteriales bacterium | reverse complement strand
TTCGTTTTTCATCCGCCGATTTCCGTGTCCCGAGACTTCCGAGACGCGCCTGACCGTATTTGAAATCGCCGGTGTTTGTCCATCTATGTCGTACGGCGCGATACACAAAATTCGAAGCGAAATTTATCTGCCATGCAAGTGTGTTTTCGCCGCCCTGCACCCAATTATCGAAGTGTGATTGTGTTAATGTGAAACCGCCGATAACTTCACTATCCCATGTACCATCCGCAGTCGTATCGGGACCGTCCTGATTTTCTATTGCAGCAAGTGAAAAATGAATAATAAAACCAAGTAAAACAAGAATCAATCCGCGTGTACCTATCATATCTCCTGCCTTTAGCTATTCTGTAGTTAGTTCAACGTTAATCATTTCAAGAGGAAGCAGCGGCATCGGCTGCCCGTTATGCCGCAGCCGGTATTTTATATGTTCTATGAGGGGATCTTTTTGCTTGACTTCAACACCGAACAGGCGCGGCATGAATACGCTTGCATCGAAAAGTCCCGGTCTTGGATATTCGATAATTGCTGCTTCTTCATCCGGTGCAATACCGGCTTCGCTGCGCGCTATACGTATGGCGTCGGCAAGTCCGCCTATTTCATCAACTAATCCGATTTCCACCCCATCCCATCCCGACCAGACGCGCCCCTGAGAATACGGTTCGACGTCATCGTATTCCATACCGCGGCCGTCGGCAACCATCTGTACGAAATCCTCATATAATGACGTAATGCGCGATTGCATTAATTCAAACTCAGATTCGGTGAGATTCCGGTCCGGTAATTGAAGATTTAAAAGTGGGATGGTCGCTCCGAAACCGAGATCCGCAAACGCACCGCGTTTTACAAAATCCGTCGTAAGTCCAAGTTTATCTTTAAATCCGTCATCATACAACCAGCCGCCGATAACACCGATCGAGCCGGTGATGGTATTCGGAGCGGCGAGTATCGTGTCGGAGTTCATCGATAACCAGTAACCGCCGGAAGCGGCTACCGCGCCCTGTGTAACGATAACCGGTTTTTCTTCCATGGCTTTTTTCAGTGCCCGTGAGATCAGATCCGAAGCAAGCGCATCGCCGCCCGGTGAATCGACTCTGAGCACGATCGCTTTTACCCGATTGTCCCGTCGAGCGCGGTGGACGTCGTTGACCAGTCTGCGGGCGGTTATGCCTTCGTCCATTGCGCATATGCCGAGCGCGTATATCACGGCGATTTGCGGCGGTTCACCCCACCGGTTGTCGAACGGTTTTTGTCGTGCTGGAAGATTTGCGCGCGAGATCATGCTCTTTCTGTCATCTTCAAAATTCCCGACAATTGTGCGAACCTCGTCCCACCTGCCCAGCGTATCGACAAGCCCGTATTCGAGTGCATGCCCGGCTAATAGAAAACCTGCTTCATCGACAAGTTTGTCAAATTCGTCGTCGGTAATTCCCCTGCTTTCCGTTACATCCGACCTGACCAGTTCGTAAAAATGATCGATGAGACGCTGGCGTTGTTCTCTGTCCGCTTCGCTCATCTTATCGCGCGCGATTGATTCGAATGCCGATTTATATTCAAAGAAGCGCCACTCTTCGACGGCGATGCCGATCTTTTCAAGCGTGCCGCGGATGTATGTGCTTCCGGTAATGAATCCTTCAAGCGTGATCGTACCCAGCGGGTCCATGATTATCCGGTCGGCTACCGATGCCAGATGATAATCGGTAATACCGCCGCGGTCGATATAAACGACCACATTTTTACCCGCCCCCTGAAACTCACGGAGCCGCTCTCTCAGTTCCCACTTCATTGCACGCGAAGCTCTGAACCCGGACATATTGATTACGATGCCGGCAATGGTCGGATCCTGCCGCGCTTCATCGATGGATTGTAATATATCCAGCAATGTGTTTGATGTATCGAATAAGCGGTATTGCTGGTATTTTAAACTTCCACGCAGGTTTAAACTTAGATAGTCCCGATCTCTTCGGGAATACGAGTCGAATATATTCCTATCATATGCTCCGAAGCGAACGCCGTAAGAATTGTAACCGCTGCTGTTATTCCCATTAAATTGTCGTTGTACCGTTAGTCCTGCCCGTCTGAGATTAAATGAAAGTCCCAATGCATATACTTCCCCTTCAAACGCTCTCCCGGTAATGCGTATCCCGGGTAATGCCTCAACGACGACACCTGCACTCCAGATGCCTTCGCGAACGGATTGGTAATTCTGCATCGCGAAATCGCCGAATAATGTCAATCGCTCGTTGCCGAACGGACGCACCGCGAGGTCGGTGTATACCTGCTGTCGCTTACCGCGCAGTGTTTGTTGGCCGACGGCGCCGATGGATATAAACCGGGTAGGTCGAAGGAGCAATCCGGCTGTGATAAGTTTTTCACGTCCGAATACATCTGTATCGCCGCCCGACCAGCCGTACCCGACGCCGGCACTGAACGACCGGTTGCCGAAGGCAGAAGATATACGATAGTCGCTCACCGAACCTAACGGTGTCTCCTGCTGTATAATTCCGAAACCAAAGTTTGGTACGGCTGCAAATAGTCCCCACCTATTAAAGTCGCCGAATGACCCGTTTTGATCGGTCCAGGTAAAATAAAAATCCGGTTGATGGAGATACGTTAATAAAGCAGGATTGTCATAACCGTATAAACCGAATTTCATCGCCCCGGACGATGTCATTAAAAAATCGTGGTGGTCGTGAAATTGGGGTATTGTTATT
>PWJF01000143.1 GCA_003560935.1 Ignavibacteriales bacterium | reverse complement strand
TAATCCGGAGTATCCGTGAATTACAGCAATTGAATTACTTTAATCCGGAAACAATGCAGCCCGATCAATATCTTGAGGATGAAGAAACAGTGAATATTATTTATCACCTTGAGGAAAAATCGAGCGATACGTTTAACGCATCGGTGGGATACGCGCAGGGATGGGGGTTCACCGGCGGACTCGGGCTGAGCTTTAATAACTTCGATCTTCGTCGTCCGTTACGCGGCGGCGGCGGTCAGCAGCTTACATTCGACTGGCAGTTCGGTGAAGCGGGAAGTTATCGTACATTCAGCATATCGTTTACCGAGCCATGGCTGTACGATACACCGACACTGTTCGGAGTGAATGTGTACGATACCCGGTATATGTGGATATACGACTTGCGTCAAACGGGCGGTTCGGTCCGGGTTGGGCGGCGGTTTACCTGGCCTGATGACTATTTCAGAGGCGACTGGATCATTCGCGGTCAGCGAAATGATGTGATCGACGGCCGCGATATCTTTCCGGTGGGCGTAACGACACAATTCAGTATTGCACAGATCATTCGCCGGAACAGCGTTGACAATCCGATATTCCCCACAAGAGGATCGGACGTCTCCATTACCAACGAAATAGCCGGCGGTCCGTTTCTGCCGGGAACGGTGGAGTTTCATCGACATACATTTGAAGCCAACTGGTATACACCATTATTTAACTCACCCAAATTTGCACTTGCGTTGAAGACGAAAACCTCGGCGTTATTTCCGTTTAACGAAGAAACACGAATACCGCCGCTTGAACTTTTCTTCATGGGTGGTACCGGTATCGGACAGTTCAATATTACGCCGCTTCGCGGCTACGAAGACCGAAAAGTCGGTCCGATTCATGGTGACCGCGAGCTTGGCGGTAAGGCAATGGCGATACATACGCTTGAAATCCGGTTTGCACCGACATTAAATCCGATACCGATATTCCTGCTTGCCTTTGTCGAAGCAGGCAACGTCTGGCCTGATTTCCAGAGCGCCGATTTCGGTGATCTCCGACGCTCTGCGGGTATCGGTGTTCGTATGATGGTACAGCCGTTGGGTATGATCGGGTTTGATTACGCATACGGTTTTGACGATGTCTATCCGCGCGACGGTCAACCGGACGGATGGAGATTCCACTTCCAGTTCGGCAGGGGTATGTAGAAAAAAAATTATATAGACAATAAACAATTATTATCCATTAAAAGAGGTATAGTGTGATGAAAACAAGAACATTTCTCTTCTCAGGAGTTGTAATGTTCGTTATTGCTCTTGTCCTGAATGTCGCTGTCGATCAACAGGCATCGTCTCAGCAGTTGCGGTTCGGATTTGTGAATTCAAGTGTAATAATGACGCAGTTTGAAGATGCCCAGCGCGCTCAGCGACAATTTGAAAATATTATCGTCGGTTGGGAAAATGAATTACGCCAAAAGATTCAGGGCCTGCAAGAGATGTATGACGACTTCCAGCGGAAGCAAGGTATGATGACCGAGCAGGCACGTATCGAAGAGCAACAGCGGCTGATCGAGATCGAGCAAGAAATCAACCAGTACCGGATGGAGAAATTCGGTCAGGGCGGAGAGATCGTAAACGAACAGGAGCGTATCTTTCGACCTGTTCGTGAGAAAATCCTTAATGCAATCGAAGTGATTGCACAACAAGAAAACCTCAACTTTGTACTTGACAAAACAGAAGATGTCCCGGTCCTTCTATTTGCAGAGTCACGTTTTGATGTAACTTTTAAGGTTCTCGATTATCTAAAACGTGGAAGTCAATAACGATAAATCATAATGAACCGGGTGATGACGATGAAACAAATAATGTTGTTTGCTTGTGTACTGATGTTGATCCCTGTTGTTTCCGGTGCACAATCTATAAAAATCGGCTATATTAATTCCGATGCGATCATGGATGGGCTGCCAGAGGCACAAGAAGCACAGCGGCAGCTTGACGAGATCGTAAGCGAATGGCAGAATGAGCTTACACAGATGCAGCGAACCTGGCAGCGAAAATTCGAAGAATACGATAAGATGAAGTTGATCATGAGTGATCAGCGACGCGCCGATGCCGAACGCGAACTGATGGATCTCGACCGGGATATAGCGGAATTCCGTGACAGGAAATTCGGGCAGGACGGTGAACTCTTTCGTTTACAGGAGGAGCTCATCCGGCCGATCCAGGATCGAATATTTCTTGCGATTCAGGACGTTGCGGAGCAGGAAGCCTATGATTACATTTTCGATCAGAGCTGCGACATCTTGCTCATGTATGCCAATGAAAAGTATGATCTAACGCAGAAGGTTCTTCAACGAGTCCTCGATATGTAATAATTAGCGTGCCGCCATGACCGTAAACGAAATAGCAGAACACATAGATGCAGAGGTGATCGGTGATGGCGGCATTTCCATACATGGTATTGCGAAAATTGAAGAAGCCGGTGCGGGACAGATAACCTTTATCTCAAACCCCAAATACCTGAAGTATGTTGAAAAAACAAATGCATCGGCGATTATCATTTCTCAATCTATAGAAGAAACACTCCCGGATCTTCCGAAGAATGTTGTACGTTTAAAGGTTGCAGATCCCTATATTGCATTTCTGTATGTACTGCGCCTATTCAATCCTCCGACGGATGTTATATCGCAGGGTATTCATCCGACGGCTGTGATTCCGGACAGTGCTCAATTGAGTCCGGGGGTGCGTATCGGGGCGCATGC
>PWJF01000160.1 GCA_003560935.1 Ignavibacteriales bacterium | reverse complement strand
TTTTAAAATTTGTTGCGTGATGATAATCTACGCGGTCATCCCTGACTGTTTCGTCGTTCTTAAGATCTTTTTTCTTGAGGAAACCATCCATTACAAGAAAATCAGGATTGATAAGCAATGGATTGCCGGCATAGGCTGAATTACTGCTGTACGGAGAATTGGCATGCGCCATGTTTGTCGGGTTTAACGGCAGAAGCTGCCAAATACATTGACCGGTCCGTTTTAGGAAATCCACAAATGCATATGCCGATGAACCAAGATCGCCGACACCGTACGTCGTCGGCAATGATGTAACATGCATAAGAATACCGCTGCTGCGAACTTTCATGATTAACCCTTGCTGATTAAAAGTGCCGCCGGATAATTTGTTAAAATATCTGCTACTGCCGCCCGCCCGCCTTTCGTTATAGTCTCCCCCGTCAATGCATTTCCCCATACCCGGCTGCCCTGAGCGGGAAGATATACCGATGTATCTCCCCAGACGTTTCGTCCGAGCGGAAAGGTTTTCTCATCTATGAGCGATGTAAGCCATCGGGGTGCTATTGTAGTAGCGATTGTATTTTTATATTCCCGGCCGAATGCAATAATGTGATTACGGTGTTTTCCCGTGACCCGTATCTGTGAATAACTTCCTTCTAAAAATACATCCGGATTTTCCTTGCGTGCCGCCAGTGCTTTGTATGTCAGGAACATTTTGATTCTTCCGTCGGCTGCGCTATCTCTAATCGAAGCAATATAATCAAACACGTCTTCACGATTGCTTCGGTTGATTATTTCTTCAAGATATTTTTCACGCAGTGCGAAATCGACCGGTCGTCTGTTATCGGGATCGACCAGACTGAGATCCCACAATTCCGTTCCCTGATAAAAATCGGGTATACCCGGCGCCGTAATTTTAATTAGTGTTTGTGAAAGCGAGTTAAGAATACCGTAATGAGCGATCCTTCTCTGAAATGGAAGAAATTCATCAAGAAATAGATTGTATTCCGACGTCGTTAATATATCTTTGAGAAATGCTTTAACCGCATTCTCATATTCAACGTCCGGATCGGACCAGAACGAATGCAATTTTGCTTCGCGCAGCATTTTTTCAATATATTGCTCCATCCGTGGAATAACATCGTCATAATCCTTCTTATCGAACGGATATATGCCGAGCAAGGTTTGATACAGAGTATATTCTTCGTTGCTGTCGGGCGTCGCGATGCCATTCACATTCTTTTTGAATTTTTTATTAACGGTTTCCCATCTCTTCAGATGGCGTTTCCATTCACGGGGAATCTCCGAGAGCACATTGATTCGTGCGCGTACATCCTCTCCCCGTTTGGTATCGTGAGTCGACGAAGCATTCATCGCATGGGGGCCGGTATTCAAACGGTTACAACAAAAATCGTGGAACTGATGCAGCGATGTCCCGAACGATGCCGGATCGCTACCGACTTCATTCAACGAGATTAACCGATTAAATATGTACAAACAGGTATCTTCAAAGCCCTTCGCCATGAGGGGGCCTGTCAGACGCTGAAATTTCATCACAAAGTCGATACAATCGTGCCGTTCTTCTTCGGTCAATTCCTCGAAAAAATCAAGCAGCAGAAATTTCTCGATAAGTTTTATTTCGGATTCGTATGCGGGTTTGCCGGATTTTGCTTTCTGAACTGTTTCCTCTATAATCCTCCGGTCTTCATCATCCACTTCCCAACTGCTGATATATGTCCGGTATACGGGGAAATATGCAAGAATTTCCACCATCCCGTTCCGTAGTCCGTTCAGTGTGATATCACGGCCATGACGGTACTTATTGGCAATACGCTTCAACAAATGTGCAAGATTATCAAGGTCGCCGGTGAGCTGGCGTTCAATTATCAGCTTTTTCTTATCATATAACAACCGGGAAAAATTGATTTCTCCTCCGATAAAATCGTTATATAGCCTGGTAAATTCTTTCTGTCTTTTCTTGTGACAGAACAGACCGTTCGCGTGATTCATAAAATCGTAACCGGACGTCCCCTGCACCGGCCAGGTATCCGGTAGATGTTCATCGTATTCCATAATTTTTTCGACGACTATGTACATCTCACCGGATAGCGAGCGTAATCGCTGCAAGTATTGTCCGGGATCGTACAAACCGTCAATATGGTCGATGCGGAGACCGTCAATCTTGTCATGCTCAATCCAGTCATTAATCAATGAGTGTGTTTTCCGGAAAACATCTTCATCCTGCACACGGATGGATATCAACTCGTTGATGTTAAAGAAGCGTTTGTAATTCAGCTCCTGATTAGCAACACGCCAGAAAGAAAGCCGGAAATTCTGCAGGGCAAGAATGGTATCGAGCTGAGTAAACGATTCCGGTTCGCCTTTTCTGCCGTTGAGTTCGGCGATTGTACCGTCGAGATGTTTTTTAATTATCGGATTAGTTGAATATAACTCCCATATCATTTTTTTGACAAAGTTGATCTGGTTGATCCGGTGTTCCGGTTCTGATGCAGCGGGCAGATTTTTCACGACATAGAGCAGACCGAGATATTTTACGTAGTCGGGATATTCCTCTCCCATCTGCTTTTTCAGTGTATCGATACTATGATCGAGAATGAGAGGGTACGATTCAATGCGAAGCGGATACCGGTGTTGGTAGTAGTTCACGCTGAATCCATCGGTGTCGTATGCAAGAAAAACCTCGCCGTTTTCAAGCGCTTCGCCATACGAGGAGCCGAGAAACG
>PWJF01000567.1 GCA_003560935.1 Ignavibacteriales bacterium | reverse complement strand
GCGATGACCGATCGTTTATTCTACCGCTTCTTCCCCAGCGGGAACAGAAAAATATTCTAAATGAGATGTCTCCGGATGAGCGGGCCGACTTCTTTGACGAAATAACGAACGAAGAAGTACAACTGTACACGGGTATGCTGAACAAAGAAGCCAAGGAAGAAACCAGATTACTTTCGTCCTATCCGTCGGATTCCGCCGGCGGTATTATGACGACGGACTTTGTCACATTGTCTGAAGATATGACCGTAGCACAGTCATTAAAACGAATCCGGGAAGATGCATCCGATGCGGAGCAAATATACTCGCTTTATGTTGTCAATAAGCAGGGCAAATTGGTCGGTATCGTTACGCTGAAAGATATCATTCTTGCTAATCCGAATCGCAAGATAGGAAGAATGATGGACCACAAAGTAATGTCGGTTACCGCGGAAAGCGACCAGGAAGAGGTGGCAAATTTATTTAAAAAATATGATCTCCACGCATTGCCTGTAATCGATCAGTACGGTATACTTATTGGTATTATTACATTTGACGATATTATGGATGTTATCGGTGAGGAGGATACCGAGGATATTTACCGGTTCGGCGGTGTTAAGGAAACCGAATTTTCATATTTTCAAACGAGTGCACCGAAATGGGCACGACAACGAATAACCTGGTTATTACTTCTGGTAGTAACCGGCTTCATATCCGGATTTATTCTTGAACGGTATGAGGAGGCGCTGACAACAGTAGTCATGCTTGCATTCTTCATACCCGTGCTGATGGATTCGGGCGGTAATGCGGGCACCCAGGCAGCAACCGTTATCGTCCGCGGCTTAGCGACCGGAGAGATAGCTATGGGGCAAGCTGTCAAAGTGCTCCGCAAGGAGATATTGATTGGACTTATGGTTGGAGTAGCGCTTGCGATACTTACCGCACTACGAGCCGTCATCATGCACAGCGATTACTCACTTGCACTCACCGTCGCAATAGCAATGCTTGCAACAGTTACCATAGCAAAAATAGCCGGCGCTATGTTGCCTATCTTATTCCAAAAGCTAGGCTTCGATCCTGCAATAATGTCCGGCCCGTTTATCACAACCATCGTGGACATTTTTGCTCTGATACTTTATTTTGAATTAGCGAGATTGTTATTGGGAATTGCGTAGAGTAAAAAGATAAACTTCTCAATATCATACGGACGTCATCCCGGCAGAATAAATATCATACCGGATAACGTCCGTATTGTAACCCCTCACTTTTATGAAGTGACTTTTTCTTCTTCCGGCTCTTCGGCCTCTACTGCTACCTCTTTTAGTTCCTCCGGTTTTTCGGTCGGTGTCACCAGGATGTTGCGATAGCGTTTCAACCCGGTGCCTGCCGGTACCAGTTTACCGATGATAACGTTTTCTTTGAGACCATGCAGGTGATCGACCTTCGACTCGATTGATGCCTCGGTCAATACCTTCGTGGTTTCCTGGAATGATGCTGCTGAGATAAAGCTATCGGTTGAAAGCGACGCTTGCGTAATCCCGAGCAATACCGGTTCCGATGTAGCCGGTTCGGCGTCACGGTATTCCGCTGCCTTCTTCGATTTCTTCCTTAAGTCACTATTCTTTTCACGAACTGCTTTTTTCTCAACGAGCTGACCGTTTTTAAATTTGGAATCGCCTTTACTCGTAACGACAACCATACTTGCC
Source organism: Ignavibacteriales bacterium (assembly GCA_003560935.1). Taxonomy (GTDB): domain Bacteria; phylum Bacteroidota; class Ignavibacteria; order T3Sed10-11; family T3Sed10-11; genus T3Sed10-11. The sequence continues at coordinate 1,054 of PWJF01000567.1, read as the reverse complement.
AGATTTTCATTCTCTTCATTAAGCAGGATACGATCGACGTGATCACCCTCCAGGAATCGTGTATCCCCGGTATCGACGATTTTTACTTTTTGCATCATCTGGCGAACGATTACCTCGATGTGTTTGTCGTTAATCTTCACCCCTTGCATCCGGTATACTTCGAGAATTTCGTTTAAGAGATACTTTTGCAAGCTACCGACACCGCTGATCCGGAGAATATCGTGGGGATCAATTGCACCGTCGGTAAGCGGTTCGCCGGCAAGCATATGATCGCCCGGTTGAACGGTAAGGTGTTTACCAAACGGCACGTTATATTTTCGTTCATCTTTACCGTCATGGCTGGTTACAATCACCTCCCGTGATCCCCGCTTTTGTTCACCAAACGAAATGACACCATCGATCTCGCTGAGGATTGAAGGATCAAACGGCCGCCGGGCTTCAAACAACTCGGTTACACGCGGCAAACCGCCGGTGATATCGCGTGTTTTACCACTTTCACGCGGTATCTTGACAAGTGTTTGTCCGGGCTTGATCGATTCACCATCCTCTACCGATATATGCGATCTTGTCGGCAGAATGTGAACGGCAAGCGCTTTACCATTCTTATCCACAATTTTTAGCGACGGGCTCAGTGAGCGGTCGCGGCTTTCAATAACAACTTTCTGGATATACCCGGTCTGCTCGTCCGGCTCTTCACGGTATGTGACGTTCTCTTTGAGATCGGCATATTTCACACTGCCTCCGTACTCAGCAACGATAACTGCATTATACGGATCCCACTCATACACCATCTGTCCCCGCTTGATATCCTGTTCGTCTTCTACATGAAGTATCGCTCCGTACGGCACCGTATATTTTGTCAATTCCCGGTTATCCTGATCGATTATTTTTACGACGCCATTTCGTCCGACAACTATTTTACGGGATGCATCATCGGCTTGTTGTTCGATTGAGCGAACGGATTCAAATTTCACTTTTCCATCGAACCGGGTTGTTACCTGGGATTGCGCCGTAATCAAGCTTGCAGTTCCACCGGTGTGGAAGGTGCGAAGCG
>PWJF01000551.1 GCA_003560935.1 Ignavibacteriales bacterium | reverse complement strand
TCACTTCTTTAATCAAACGCTGATACGACCTGGCGATCTCGATCGGATTAAGATGCTCCCGCTGTAAATTCTCGATCAGAGCAAGTTCGAGCATCTCCTCGCTCGAGGTGATGTTCATAATATAGGCGGGTATTTCCGTCATGCCGGCTTCGACTGCCGCACGCAAACGGCGCTCGCCGGATATCAGCTCGTATGTTCCTCCTTCGGACCGCCGGACCGTTACGGGCTGGATGACTCCCTTCTGTACTATCGATTGCTTCAGTTCTTCAAGCGCAACCGGATCGAAATCAAGCCGGGGCTGAAACGGATTCGACTTGATGCGATCGACGGGAATTTTAGCAATCATTTCGGACGATCCGTCATCTCTCCTCAGCGAGTCCCGTTTCAGATCAACTTCACGCGACTCATGGCGTGAGAGCAATGCGTTCAATCCCTTTCCGAGTACTGCCTTCGATTTTCCCATGCGTTATAATACCGCTTTATGATTGTTGGTTAAAATTTCTTTTGCAAGTTTCATATAATTTTGAGCGCCGGTTGAAACTGCATCATATAAAATGATCGGCTGTCCGAAGCTGGGAGCTTCGCTCAGGCGTACGTTTCTTGCTATTATTGTTTTAAATACTTTTTCTCCGAAATACTTCTGCACTTCATCGACAATCTGCTTTGACAACCTGAGATGCGAATCGTACATTGTCAGGAGCACACCCTCGATATCGAGCGACTGATTGTAATGCTTCTTCACGATGTTGATTGTGTTCAACAGTTTGCTCAGACCTTCGAGTGCATAGTATTCACACTGGACGGGGATCAGCACCGAATCCGCTGCGGCGAGTGCATTGAGCGTCAGGAGACCGAGCGACGGCGGACAATCGATGATAACATATTCATAGCGGTTTTTGACAGGATCGAGCAATTCCTTCATTCTGAATTCACGGTCATCGGTGCCAACGAGCTCAACTTCCACCCCCACGAGATTGATATGCGACGGAATGATGCTGAAGTACGGCATTTGTGTATCGATGATAACATCGGATGCGGGTTTGGAGCCGATGATGCACTCATAGACGGTGTCGCCTTCGTGAACGTCGTCAATGCCCGTACCGCTGGTTGCATTTGCCTGCGGATCCGTATCGACAAGCAGGGTTGTATGTTCCGCTGCCGCTATACATGCCGCGAGGTTAACTGCGGTTGTCGTCTTTCCCACACCGCCCTTCTGATTTGCTATTGCAATAACTTTTGACATTCGTTATCATGATGTTGTTTATGAAATGGATTCCCACGCTGCGAGCAGCAGTGAAAGGATGCCGAACAAAATTGTAACCCGAATTGCACGCGCCATAGTACGAAGGTGCGCCGGCCGTTCTCCCGCCCGTACCCGGTACATTGCAAATAATCTGCGTACGCGCATCGAGAATATAACAATAAAAATAAACAATACAATCTTTCCGTGTACCGGTACAAGCCATTCATTCATATCACGTTCGTACAGGAATTCGGGAGTAAAAATATACAACGCAGCGCCTGTGATGCCGATCGTCCACAAGCTAAGCCATAAAAACGGCATCATCCGCCGGTGAATATGGACCGTAAGATCGCTGCCGCTTTGCTTTTCAACCTCCAGTACCGGATATAATATCGCACTTAAAAAACAAAGGCTGCCCAGCCAAACAACGACTGAGAAAATGTGTAAGCTCAGGGCAGCCCATAGCATGAATTCCATAGTCTTATAGATCCAGTGTGTCGCCCGGTTTCATCACCTTTCCTTCAACGCCCGGAGGCAGCTTCTTCACAAACTCTCCCGGATCGATCTTGATGACCGGGAATGTGTTGTAATGTACCGGCACCGCGATTTTCGGTTTCACAAATTCAACCGCTTTCGCGGCTTCGTCGACGCCCATAGTGAAATTATCTCCCGCAGGTACCAGCATTACATCAATATCATGCATCTCGCCGATGAGTTTCATATCGGAGAACAATGCTGTATCGCCTGCATGATAGATTATCTTTCCGCCCATCTCGATGATCAGTCCGTTCGGATCACCCATATACTGACCGTCGGGCGTAGCCGAGCTGTGGAACGCTATTGTTAACTTCACCTTCCCGAACGGGAACGTAAACAACCCGCCGGTATTCATCTGATGGATCTTCTTAACGCCCTTTCCGGCGCAATAATTTGCCAGTTCAAAAGTAGCGATCACCATTGCATCGTTTTTTTTTGCAATCTCGATCGTATCGCCGAGATGATCGCCGTGACCGTGAGTTAATACAATGAACTTAGCCTTTATATCCTCCGGTTTCGCCGAAGCTAACGGATTATCTTTTAAAAAGGGATCGATTGCGACTTCATGTGTTCCATCAGAGAGAAGAACCGCAGAGTGTCCGAGATATGTAAGTTTGAGCATCTTCTCCTCCTTTCCGGTTTGTTTATCGATTACTGCCGAGTGTGAAACATCGTGAAACTAATATACGACATTTCCGCTGCGAAATCAAAGAAAAGGGAAATTTGGATTTTTTTATTATATTTAGAGTTTACTGTTATGAGCAATAAAGATCATAAAATAATCGATACATCCGCGGAACTGCTCTCAAAGCACGGGCCATTACATAAACTTATGCAGGGGTTTACCGAACGCCGTGAGCAGATTGAAATGGCACGTCTGAGCGCGAAGGCATTTTGTGACAGCGAGATTACGGTAATACAGGCGGGTACCGGTGTCGGTAAGAGTTTTGCATACCTTAT
>PWJF01000207.1 GCA_003560935.1 Ignavibacteriales bacterium | reverse complement strand
GGCATACTTTGCAAACCTCATCGGTTCGGGACTCGGCGGACTTGTTGCGATTGCGTTCTTATGGTCGTTCTTTCCAAATCAACTGCCCGGATTTGTTGCACTGTTTCCCGTACTTGCAGGACTATTATTAATCGGGAACGAATATCGCGCCGCGCTGATTTCGGTGTCTTCCGTTTCCGCTATAATTGCAATCTTCTTTATCGTCAATCCGTCGCAACTGACCGTATCGGAGTATAAAAGCATTAGCCGGACGATGAATCTGCCGCAAGCAACGATTGAAGAGGAGCGTGTAAGTCCGCACGGACTGGTACAGGTTGTATCGTCGGATGCGCTGCGCCACGCGCCCGGTTTGAGTCTGGCGTATACCGGTGAGATACCCGTACGGAAGGCAGTGTTCAACAACGGCGAGTGGTTCGGACCTCTCGTTGCGTGGACTCGGGAGGATACAACACACATGATGGATTACTCGACGACGGCGCTTTCATTTATAACGAGGCAGCGTGAGCGGGTACTCGTCATCAATGCGGGCACCGGTACCGATATCTCTCATGCGCTTACTCACGGCGTACGACATGTAACCGCGATTGAACCGAACATCCCGGTTATTTCAATGATGATGCGCGAGTATGCCGGAGAGATCGACTCGTTGTTTCATCATCCGGCGGTGGATATGCACACAATCGAACCGCGCACGTATTTAAAGACAACGGGAGAGCAGTACGATCTTATAATGCTTCCTACCGTCGATGCTTTCGGCGGTACTGCGGGATTGTATGCGCTGCAGGAACAGTACACACTTACGCGCGAAGCGTTCAGCGAGATGTGGCACCGGCTGTCACCAGATGGGATGATAAGCATTACATCGTGGATGGATTACCCCGTTCGTAATCCCTTGAAGATCCTTGCAACACTTGTCGCATTGCTCGAGAAGGAGGGGGTGGATGCGATTGAAGATCATCTTGTTGCTATACGTTCATGGGGAACGGTATCGTTCTTTTTGCAGCGCTCTCCTGTCACACCCGGTGAGATCGACGCCATACGGGAATTCTGCCGAACCATGTTCTTCGATCCTGTGATATTACCGGATTTACGTGAAGGAGAGCGAACGCGGTATAACGATGTCGAAGACAGAAGCTTTTTTGATTATGTGGATGAAATTCTTGACTCCGACCGTGAGACGCTCTATACCGATTACGATTTTCATCTTCAGCCGGCGAGCGACAACCGTCCGTATTTTTCACAATTTTTACGGTGGCAGAGTATTCCGCATCTCCGTGAGTTGTTCGGCGATCAGGCGGTTCCGTTCCTTGAGGTGGGATATCTTATAGTTGCGGTCACGTTTGTTCAGATATTCGTAGCAGCGGTGGTGTTAATTCTGCTGCCATTGTTCAAGATCGGATTCCGGGGCAGCGGTAAGATGTGGACGGTGTTCTATTTCAGCGGACTCGGTCTGGGCTTCATGTTCATCGAGATCGTTCTGATTCAGCGTTTTATTTTATATCTCGGTCATCCGATCTACGCCGCCGCGGCGGTGATAACCGCGCTGCTTATCTGTTCCGGAGTCGGAAGCTATGTGTCATCGCGATTCAATGCCGTTCGGCCGACGCTGAGACGCGCAGCCGGTATCGTAGCGGGTTTTACTCTATTGTATATACTAATTCTACCATTCCTCCTCGAGTGGACGATCGGGCTGACGCTTGGTATAAAAGGGTTGCTTTCGTTTGTCATTATCGCCCCGCCCGCTTTTTTTATGGGAATGCCTTTTCCGCTTGGATTACGGTATGTTTCTTCCCGCAACGAGAGTCATGTTCCCTGGGCGTGGGGAATCAACGGGTGTATGTCGGTGGTAAGTACGGCACTGGCAACCATCATTGCCGTTGAGTTCGGGTTTGTGGTTGTGATGCTGTGTGCGGCGGCAGCGTATGGTGTGGCGGTGGGAGTGAATGTGGCGGAATGAGGTGTTTGAACTACAATGAACTTGACCGTTATCCTGCTAAATGTTATATTGATGAACATGGAGAAGAAGGCGGGAGTAATTCAGCGGTAGAATGTCAGCTTCCCAAGCTGGACGTCGCGGGTTCGATCCCCGTCTCCCGCTCGTAGGTGGAATCACGAGGACTCTAAGACACAAAGATGTTAAAAATAATAAATTTTTTCTTTGTCTCTTCGAGCCTTTGTGGTTCATTATTTGTTCTTTCAAATACTCAACTCCGGTGTCACGCCTAACGGCGTGATGAACAAGGGAATTCCGTGTAATCCGTCTATGGCGGGAAATCCGGAAGCTGCCCCGCAACTGTGATTGACTATACACCGGCATCACGCAGCCACTGTTTCGATCCCTATACCTATCGGGATCGGGATGGGAAGGCGATGCCGCTGAAGTCATAAGCCAGGAGACCTACCGGTGTTGTTCCGTCCAGTCTTCGAGGGAAAGGTATGGGGATTTCAATTGATTATTGTTTATTGTTGATTGATTATTGTACCCCGACTTCCCTATAGCGTGAAGGTTGGGGTTTTTTATTGATTATTGAGGGACTGTACCGGATTAATTTAAATAATAAATCATCAATAATAAATAATAAATGGAAAAGGTGGTTATATCCTGGAGCGGCGGAAAAGATAGTATCTTAACGTTGCAGGAATTACAGACAAGCGGATCCTACGAGGTGGTGTCCTTATTAACTACTATTACCGAAGGATACAACCGCATCAGTATGCACGGTGTGCAAACCACATTGCTT
>PWJF01000071.1 GCA_003560935.1 Ignavibacteriales bacterium | reverse complement strand
GAGAGGTATCCGCCGTAACTTCCGCCGCCGGCGACCATTCGGTTCTCATCGATCCATGGCTGATTGGCAAACCATTCCGCAGCGAGAATCGTATCCTCATACGGCAGCGTGATCCAATCGGGATTTATCGCATCGGTGAACTCCTGACCGAAGCCCGATGAGCCATGGAAGTTATGCCACGCGGTAACATATCCCCACGATGCAAATGTTTGTGCATTCCATCTGAAATGGAATCCATCGGTGATGCCGCTGTGCGGACCGCCGTGAATAAGCAAATACAACGGATACTTTTTATTCCGGTCGAAGTCCGGCGGATAGTGTACCCACATCTGTATCTCGACACCGTTCGCTCCGGTATAGGTGACAGATTCGTATGTTCCGATATCCACGTTTGCAAGTATATCGTCGTTGATCGTATCGATTCGGAACGCCTCTCCGTTTTCCGGATCAATCGTGACAATGCGCGGCGGATAGAGGAAACTGTTATTCTGTGCGACAAGCGTTCCGTTATCGGACACATCGAGACCGGAAAAATCGGTATCGGTCGTTACCGGACGCGGTTCGTTTCCATTAAGCGAAATATGATACACTCTTCGTGTACCTGCATCGTCAATTGCACCGTAAAGACCCGATGCATCGGGCAACCAGACGAGACCGTCGGCTGAACGATCCCAGTCAGTGGTGATTTCGTTGTGAGTTCCGTCGCTCACATTATATAATACAAGACGGCGGTTATCCGCGTAAAATCCTTTGATGTATTGTTTGTTATATGCAAGATATTTTCCGTCGGGACTGAACTTCGGGTTGGAATCCGGCGCTTCATTATTTTCGGTTATATTACGTGCTTGATCGCTGCCTGGTTCGAGAATAAAAATATCCATTTCCGGATCGACGCCATCACGCTTGCTGTCGGCTGTGAAAGCAACAAGCGATTCATCCGATGAGACGTCGTAGTTTCCCGATCCCTGTGTGGAACGCGGAAGTTCCCAGCCGGTCGGTAATGTGATGGGTTCAATTTCTCCGCCTTCTGCAGGAATGCGATACAGATGCGCCTGTCGTTCTTCGGCAAGCCAGTGATCCCAGTAACTATACGGGAGCCGGTTCCACTGATGAGCCGATACGTGTGATGCCCGGTCTTTATCTATCTTCTCCTTCATCTCATCCCAGTCCTTCTCGGGCCATACTCGTGTGATGAAATAGATATGTTCGCCGACCCACTTCGGGGCGCTGACGCCGGTCGGGACTTCAGTCAGACGCTGCGCTTCACCAGGTTCTTTTATCGGGAGAATATAAATTTGCGATGCCTGATCGTCATCTCTGCGGCTGACGAATGCCAGCTTCGAGCCGTCGGGACTGAAAACCGGGGAACCGTCCGCAGAACCATGGCGAGTCAACGGCCGCTCGACCGACCCATCCGATGCAAAGAGCCAGAGATCGGTATGACTTTTATCGTCGTCGACCGTATAGCGCGTCACCGGCGCAACAACCCAGTGACCGTCGGGTGAAATGACCGGCGAGCCGATGCGCTCAAGTTTCCAGAGGACTTCGGCTGTGAGGTACGTTCGCTCCGTTTCGGTGGCGATCGCGGTACTGCCTGTGAGCAGTACAATACCGACAAGTAAGATGATCAAATAGGGGGTTATGTTTTTCATGGTACACCTTATTGAGTGGATATGATAAGTTGATTGCTGATTACAAAAGTAATTAAAATCTATGGAAAAAAACGGAGGGAATCAATTCTACCTTCCCATTATAAAATACATCTCCTCGTATTCGTCTTCCGTTTCACCGTTCTGGATGAATACTTCCGCCTCACAGGTGAACGGCGTTAAGCGGAGAACAGGTAAATACGATAGGTCCACCGATATTGACTACGACCTATATAATGTCTATATTTAGGTCTATGTAAAAGGAGTGTTATATGAAGCCAAGCAAATCGATAAAGCCGATCAGTTACGTAAAAACGCATGCGTCTGAATTAATTCGTGATGTATCAAACAATCAAAAAACCCTGGTGATAACACAACACGGTGAAGCTAAAGCTATCTTGCAGGACATAAAGGTATACGAGCAAACACAAGACAGTCTTGCGTTGTTGAAAATTCTGGCACAGAGTAATAAAAGTCTGCAAGAAGGAAAAGTGAAGCCGTTCAAAAGGGCAGTTTCCGATCTGCGGCAACGTACTGATGAATTTAATGCCGAATGAAATACAGGGTACATATTATTAAAGATGCGGAAGACGACCTTTTTGAAATCTACTCGTATGTAGCACTAAACGATTCAGTCACGCGTGCGGAAAATTTACTGGATAAGTTGATAGAGGCCTGTCAGAAATTATATACCCATCCGCATCGAGGACATATCCCACCTGAACTAAAACACATAGACGTTTACGATTACCTTGAGATTCATTACAAACCTTATCGGATAATATACCGAATCATTTCACAAGATGTACACATTTATTGCATACTCGATGGCCGCCGTGAAATCGAAGATTTATTAAGAACACGTTTGTTACGATAGAGTACGGAACATCCTTCATCCACCCTCAGCCGCCTTCTTTAAATCCTTGAGCCAGTCATTCAGACTCCGCTCGAGCTTCGCTGAACTCATCAGCAACTTTGCCAAAAAACCCTCCATCGATTCGGATGTTTTGACAAGGGTGCCGCCGTCTTCGTGATCGTGGAGTTCCCAGACATGTATTGCGGTCATTCCGGCTGCTTTACCCGTCCACGCAAGTCT
>PWJF01000421.1 GCA_003560935.1 Ignavibacteriales bacterium | reverse complement strand
ATGCAAGCAAGGGGACAGTCTTAAAAACGATCAACGTCGATACCAGCAGCGATGCAACCGAAAACCCTCCCGCGAATAATACTATTGCCATGGCGGCGATCATATAGACGACAAGCGGTTTCGCCGTGATCTCTTTGATACGGTACTTCACATGAAACACGCTCAGACAAAAATATGCGGACGACATTATCCACAGATTGAAAATAAATCCGGTATCGGGCGGATGTACCGGTTTATATGCAAGCAATCCCGCCGCACTGAAAAGCGTAAACGTCAACAGTTCCGCGGGGATCGTTTTCTGTAACCGTTTCATCGAGAGATACATAAACAACATCCCGCCCGCCGCAAAGACAGGAAGCATCACTTTAAAGAAGGGACTGTTCAGCCACATGACGTAAGTCATCGCGATTGCAGCGATCCAGTAGATTCCCGTCCAGAGCAATCTTCGATGCGATTGGGGAGAGCGTCTTTTTATAGAATCTGTCAACAGCTCAACGCCGTTGAATCCCGACAGCAATAAAAGCAGGACAGCGAAGTGGAGTAGACTAAACGATGCACTTAACAGCGTGCCGATAAGCCAGCTCGTGATGAGCGTAACGTACGCGCCGTGTTGTTTCGACCAGACGGGTTTAACAAGTTCACCGAAGTGTATCGATAATGGTTTTTGTGAGTTTGAGACTTCCATATTAATTTCGGATTTATTTGTCCGATTATGTAATAAAATTTTTTATGTTAAGACTTCATAAACAGGTTTTTTCATTTCCTTTGCAAGCTGGATAACGTTTTTATCGATCAGCACGTCGAATAATCCGGTTCGGAGCCGGACCCATTCGTCGTGCAACGCGCACGGATTTTCCTCCGAACACTCGCCGAATCCCATAACGCACGTGTTTTTGATAGCCGAACCGTCGACCGCGTCGATAACCTGAAGCAGCGTGATCTGTTCGACCGGAAGCCGCAGCGCAAATCCCCCGGCCCGTCCCTTAAGCGACCGCAGCAGTCCTTTGTAGGTAAGACTCTGCAGAATTTTTGCAAGATAATGATACGGGATGTCGAGTTTTGCCGCCATCTCTTTGATTGACGTCATGGATCCGGGAGGCATTTTCGCAAGATAAAGCACCGCCTGAAGAGCGTATTCGCATTGCCGGCTGAAAAGGAGACTCATTTTGTGTCCGATTTATTTAAGAGTAATTTATCTGAAATTAAGAAAAATATGTGGTTTTGTCAAGGGGGCAGGGGATATTTTTTAAAAATCTTGTTGATTTGTATATAGTATGCCATCCGGAAACTATTTTGCATAAAGTAAACCCCGTATTACTTTATGCGACCGGATTTCCATTATCTGCCATTCATTAACTCTCATCTCTCACCTCTCATCTCTCACCTCTCACCTCTCACCTCTCACCTCTCATCTCTCACCTCTCACCTATCACCCGACCCCCGACACCCCGCTCCACAATTGCATATCCCGCAAAAAATTGTATATTTTACTACATTATATCACAAGCAGGCACAGGTACGATGTCCACATCATCAATGCTCAATCAGCTCATAAACCGTTTCGAAAACAACCTCGACGCATACAAATCTCCCAAATACAATGAAACCCAGCTCCGGCTGGAATTCATCAACCCCCTGTTCGAGCTGCTCGGCTGGGATGTGAGCAACAAAAAGGGATATGCCGAAGCGTACAAGGACGTCATCCACGAAGACGCCATCAAAGTCGGCGGCGCGACGAAAGCTCCGGATTACAGCTTCCGCATCGGCGGTGCGCGTAAGTTCTTTCTCGAAACGAAACGTCCCGCCGTAAATATAAAAGACGATCCCGCGCCGGCGTTCCAGCTCAGGCGTTATGCATGGTCGGCGAAGCTGCCGCTGAGCATCCTCACCGACTTCGAGGAGTTCGCCGTGTACGACTGCCGCATCAAGCCCGCGCCGAACGACAAGCCCTCGACCGGACGCATCATGTACTTCAATTATAAAGAGTATCCGGAAAAGTGGGAGGAGATCTCCTCCGTCTTCTCGCGTGAGGCGCTGCTCAAAGGATCGTTCGACCGCTTTGTGGAATCGGAAAAGAAAAAGCGCGGCACCGCGGAGGTTGACGATGCATTCCTGAAAGAGATTGAATCGTGGCGGGATGCGCTCGCGCGCACTATTGCCCTGCGCAACGAGGGACTCACCGAGCGCGACATAAACTATGCCGTGCAGCTTTCTATCGACCGGATCATCTTTCTCCGTATATGCGAGGACCGCGGCATCGAAGAGTACGGACGGCTGCAGGCGCTGCTCAACGGCGAACACTCGTATAAGCGAATGCTCGATCTCTATTACAGAGCGGACGAGAAATACAATTCGGGACTGTTTCACTTCCAGTCCGAGCGCGGACGCCCGGGCGAGCCAGACGAGCTGACGCCGGATTTAAAGATAGACGACAAAGTTTTAAAAGATATCATAATAGGATTGTACTATCCCGAAAGTCCGTATGAGTTTTCGGTTTTGCCCGTTGATATACTCGGACACGTGTATGAACGGTTTCTCGGAAAGGTGATTCGACTCACTGCAGGCGGGAGAGCAAAAGTCGAAGAAAAGCCCGAAGTCCGGAAAGCCGGGGGAGTCTATTATCCCCCGAAATACATCGTTGATTACATTGTGAAGAACACCGTAGGAAAATTGGTTGAAGGAAAGAAACCGAAGCAAGTCGAGAAGATACACATCCTCGACCCGGCGTGCGGTTCCGGTTCGTTTCTTATCGGTGCATACGAGT
>PWJF01000484.1 GCA_003560935.1 Ignavibacteriales bacterium | reverse complement strand
CTGAATTATCTAAAAACTCTCTTTGTGAGAGGATTATTTCTTTTAATATATCTTTCGTTATCATTTTCTAATCCATACCAATGCTCTTTTTAATTCTTTCTATTGTCAATAGAAAGATGTTTCTATTGATAATGTACAAAAATAATAGTTTATAATCCAATAGTTGTTTGTCAATAAGTTAAATTAAGTGAAATTTTGCCATCTGTCACTCTGACCTCCGAACTCTGACATCTGGGTGGCAATTGCGCTGGGTAAACCGATAAACCGGAGCGGTTCCGGGTGCAATATCAATTTAGTTGCAGCGATAGAGTGATTAATAAGAATTTGTAATTTGATATGTATAAATGGATTGCAACTTTCGACCGGAATCAGTGGCAGGTTGTAGCCGGATTACGCAGATCGGTATAAAAGTTCTGTCGTACAGATCTACACATACAACTCATCTCCCACTTTCGCGGATATCGATTCACTCGGTTCTACTATTATCCATCCCAGAGCTGCGAGATTTCTGATCATAATTGCGACTTCGTTTTCATCTAAGGGCGGGCGGTGATATTTCATCTTACTCAATAGACCGGAAATAATCCTCAAACGTTTGTCCTCTTTTCCTCATCGGAATATATGCCCCCTTATCCCTTATCAGATCAATAATTTTCACAGCACGAGTATTTTCTATCCAGGAATTATCCAGCGCGTATTTTAGAATACCCAGAGTACCGGTTACCTCGATATTTAATTTTATCGCTTCACGTCTGGCAAGTTTTTCGTCGATTACCGCCGTGCCGTTCAATTCCAATGCCGTGACAATAACCTCGATTTCGCCGCTTCCCAAAATTCGTGTTAAATCGATAATCTCTTTTACATATTTTTTTGCAGGTATACCGGTATAAACTTCAAAATAATCCAATATAAATTTTTCATAGTATGCTCTGTTTATCTCACCGGAAGATTCATATCGTACCGACTCCGTGATGATCAACCTGAAATTGTTTTTCAGTTCTTGGACTATATCCTGCAGCTCTCCCCGATGACCGAAATTGAACAGCACGGATGCATCGAATATTAAAGGGCCTTTCAATCCGTATGTTCTTTTACCCGGCATTTTTGAATTTTAAAACTCCAGGATCTCTTCTTCGGTCATCTGACGCCGGGCAAGAAACGTGTCGATACGTTCCTTATCCGTAAGAAACCACTCCCTTAATTTTCCGGCGGATATTTTGTCCGAATAATACAGTTCCAGAGCCATGTTCAAAAATTCGGTCGATACTTCTTCATTGATATCATGTACGCGTATACCGGAATCCGTATTGAGGTCTTTCGGTTTCCGAAAGTATTTATGTTTTTCATCCCATTTAATTATGCCTTTTTCGGCTAAACGATAAAACACTGCTTCGCGGGATACATTGAAAAGCTGCGCAATGAAATCTATAACCTCAATGCGACGAACGTTATCACCGAATTTTTCGATTATCCCTACAAACACATCATCGGGCATTAAGAACTCGGAGGCGAATGCATTCGCTTCTTTCTCAACCGGATCACGGAACGAAGAAATTACCGATACCATCGTTTGGTGAGAATTTTTTCCCAAATGAAACAGTAGATGAGCAAACTCGTGTCCCAGCGTAAACAGCCGGCGTTCTGTTGAATGATTCCGGTTGATGAAGATAACAGCGAGCGAGTTGCGATACGATAAACCGGACATGTCTTTTGGCAGCGACCATTGGAACACATGAACGTTATGCTCTGCCAGCGCCTGCTTCAACTCATCAAACGTTATGCGCAGATTCAATTTCAAAGTATCCCTGATCTGCCTGCCTATCTGTTTCAGATGTTCATATGAGAAGGAAACGTTCAACAAAAACGGTTCCGGTATTTTTTCAGACATCTCGTACGCTGCATGAAGATAGTGTATCTGCTGTTCGGCATCCACAAGCGCCCGCTTGATCGAAGATTTTTCCTCCGATTTTAATGTTTTCTTCGAACGAAACTCGAAATGAATATTTTCTTTGGCATGCAGCAAGTAATCGACTGAGACTCCGAAAGCACGTGCAAGGGCGAATACTTGCTCAAACGACGGCTTCCGCTCCCCTTTCTCCCATCGGGAGATAATGCTGGTATCGAGTCCGAGCCGCCGTGCGAGCTCACCCTGACTCAAATGAGAATGCTTCCGGAGGTCACGGAGACGAGCGGGGTTTATTGTTTTCATGGTTTCTGTTTTAATGAAGTCAAATAAGTGATTAATATACAATAATTATAATGAATATAATTGACAATTACAATATAACTTGACAACATATGAACATGCTTTTTAAGTTGTTGTTTTTATAAATCTTACGGAATCCGGATTGATGGGGTGAAACGTACACCGGTCCGTTGTTCGGACTTCGCCGAGCGGAGAAACTTGTTATATTTGTAGAAAAAAGTAAAGAATAAAATAGCGGTGCGCCGGTGATGCTTAATGTTATGATTTGATTCGGTTTTGTAAATTGACAGGAAATTTCTATCGTACAGGTCTACACATACAACTCATCTCCCACTTTCGCGGATATCGATTCACTCGGTTTTACTTTTATCCATCCCAGAGCTGCGAGATATCTTATCATAATTGCGACGTCTTTTTCATCTAAGGGCGGGCGGTGACGTTTTTTCCACTTCATAATCTCATCCAATATCTCCTGTTCCGTGACTTCATCTTTATCCATAGTGTGTAATGCAAATGGACGATTTTTTATAACCCCGGAGGAACACTCAAACGCAATTATGTGT
>PWJF01000151.1 GCA_003560935.1 Ignavibacteriales bacterium | reverse complement strand
GAAACGCTTCTGCTGAATGATGAACCGGTAACCGTACTTGCCGTTATAGAAGAGCCACCTCCGGGATCGACGATACAATTCGATATTTTTGCTTCAGTCGAGCGGCTTCCGGATTCACAACGTATGCCGGATGGTTGGAGAGCACATATGTATTATACCTACGCCCTGCTCGAAGAACGCGTCGATACGGATTTACTCGAATCACAAATTTACAACGCACTCTATTCTCATTTTGAAAACGAACCCCCCGTTACTTTTGCCATTCCTTTAACCTCAGTATACTTATCCGATGTGCACCGGGCAGACGGATTTCGCGGTGATGTGAAGTATCTCTTTATCTTCGGCTTTGGCGCTTTATTCGTTTTGATCATTGCCGGAATTAATTATGTCAATCTTGCTACGGCACAGGGTATGAAACGGGCTCTTGAGGTTGGAATCCGAAAAACACTCGGTGCGACTCGAAAACAGCTTGCACTACAATTTTTAACCGAATCAGTGCTGGTAGGTCTTGTCTCGCTTGGACTTGCAATTTTTCTGGCGGAAACTGTGTTGCCGGTATTCAATACTCTATTTGAAAAAGAACTCGCTCTCTTTCAACACGGACAGGCTATTGCAGCATTATGCTTTTTTGTGATTATTATCGGGATTGCCTCGGGATCCTATCCGGCTTTTTACCTGTCAAGATTCGATCCGGTTCGTGTCATCTATGGAAGGAAACCAACCACTACAAAAACCGGACGCGATCTCCTGAGAAAATCTCTTGTCGTTCTGCAGTTTGCAGTCTCGTTTCTTTTAGTGATCGGTGTAAGCGTAATTTATTATCAATTACACTTTATACAAACCAAGGATCTCGGTTTCGATGGAAATTATGTGGCAATGGTTAATTTACGCGATCAGCAACTTTGGAACTTACGTGAACATGTCCGTGATCGTACGATTGAGCACCCGGCCATAATCAATGCAACTATATCACAAGCAACTCCGGGACGTTTCCGTATTACACTCGGAATTAAACCCGAACAGATTTCACCTCATATTGAAACCGACAAAGAAACAATTCAATTTCAACCTGCAGTTGTCGATCCGTCATTCATCGAAACATTGGGTATGCGGATAATTGCAGGTAGAAATTTTTCGCCCGACCTTCAAACCGATATCGGACGCGCTCATATACTCAATGAAACCTTTGTCCGGAAATTAGGTTGGACACCGGAAGAAGCAATCGGAAAGTCGTTCGGTATTGATGAAACAGACGGGGAAATTATAGGTGTTGTTGAAGACTTTCATCTTACGTCGTTACATCACGAAATACGTCCTGTTGTATTTCAACTCCATGAAGGAGACGGTTGGTCGGCACAGGGAATTCTTGCAGCGCGATTAGATCCGGAGAATGTACGAGGAGCGATCGATCACATAGAAACAATACTCTCCGGGTTTGCTCCCGGCATGCCGTTCGATTACCGCTTTCTTGACGATTCGTTCAGAGCAGCATACCGGACAGAAGAACGATTAAGACAGATCGTCTCGTCGTTTGCACTGCTATCGATCTTCATTGCATGCCTTGGGTTATTCGGACTCGCGGCTTTCATCGCCGAACAACGTACGAAAGAAATAGGGATTCGCAAAGTGTTAGGTGCCTCTGTCACGAACATAATCGTTTTACTATCGAAAGATTTTACAAAACTTGTTATTATTGCTATTGTAATTGCAGCACCCGCCGGCTATTATTTAATGGGAAAATGGTTGGAAGATTTTGCGTACCGGATTGATTTAAGCTGGTGGATATTTGCACTGGCGGGGTTACTTATGCTGATCATTGCTATCGTCACAGTATGTGCGAAAGCAATTAGAGCTGCGATGGCAAATCCGGTGGAGTCCCTTAGATATGAATAAAACGAAATCCACAAAGCGGGATCAAAATATTGAACTATGAATAGCACATAAAATTACTTATGGTAAACGGAGATAGATAGTTGCGGGAACAAAGATATAGCATAGAGCGGGTAATTGTATATATTCCCGTCATGTTTCAAATTCAGCAAGTTTGTGCGCGACAAGATGCTTGCCTTAAATCTTTGGGCAAAAAATTTAAGACTCTTGCTGCGAGGGTTGACGCCGGCTTTGGCTTCAAGAGGGAATATTTCATTGTCGTGTTCGCAAAGAAAATCTATCTCAGCCGTGCCGTTGCTCTTCCAGTAGTACAACTCGGTTTCTTTATGCGCCATGATCTGTTGCGCCACATAATTTTCGACGAAAGCACCTTTGAATTCTGTAAATAATTTTTCACCTTGAACCAAAATATCAGGAGATATCTTTGCTAATGCACCCAGTAAACCGACATCTAAAACATAGATTTTGAAAATGCTTCTGTCGGCATATGCGGTCAAGGGCAATCTTGCTGTTTTAATGGCATTTGCCCGAAGAATCAAATCGGAATCTTGCAGCCATTGCAGGGCATTTTCATACTCGCGTGAACGCGCAGTCTTTTTTACGGCAGAAAATATGAATTTCTTGTTTTCTCGAGCCAATTGGCTAGGGAGAGATTCCCAAATCAAACTAAGTTTCGGAATATCTTGAGTTGGCGCATGTTTGGCGAAATCGAGCAGGTATGCGTTCAAAATTTCCTTTTGAATATCACGAACGCCTACAAAATCATTGGAATCTGTAAAATAACGTACGGCTTCCGGCATGCCGCCAACGAAATAATAGGTGCGCAGCAAATCGACAAGCTTACGATGGAACGGCTGCGGATACGGTTTGAATTCTTGAGTATCCTCGATAAGTGCTCGTAGCCCACTTTGCCCTACTGCATTCAGAAATTCGAGAAAGGTAAGTGGGTACAAATTCAGAAAATTTACTTTGCCGACAGGAAAAGATTTAGGTTTGGAAACTCTTATTCCCAACAACGAACCGGCAGCCGCGACATGATATTGGTTTGCTTTTTCATTGAAATACTTTAGTGAATTCAGCGCATTGTTGGAAGCTTGAATTTCGTCGAATATGATTAGGTGGGTCTCCGGTTTGATGTCATTTTTAAGATACAACGATAGATTTCTAAGAATTTTCTCGGGCGCCAAGTTTTCTTCGAAAAAATCGGCGAGCATAGGATCCTCTTCGAAATTCAAATAAGCAACGTTCGCATATTCCTGTTCACCGAATTTTTTAAGGATATAGGTTTTACCAACCTGACGGGCGCCTTTGAGCAACAGAGGTTTTCTTCTTGATGAAGATTTCCAATGTAACAGTTTTTGATATATATCTCTTTGCATATTTAAAAGATATGATTCTGTGATGAAGTAATCAAGATTAGCTTTATTTATGTGGATTATATCACATAATACCAAGGAAAAACGTGGAATTCTACCACTATATTTAATAATTAACGTGTCAAAATTAACGATTGGTATGACGGTCTGTATACTTGTCGGATTGTATGTCCACAATGAGCAGCAAGGGCAAATCCTGTCGAGTCCCTTAGATATGAATGAACGAGATCACGCAATAGCGGGATGGAATCCTTACGGTATGAATGAGCAAGGAGCATGGCACAGAGCGCATAGAGCAAAGCGTATAATGAAATCACTACGCTATGCGCTTCGCACTTTGCGTTATGCTAAGAGTTGACAAACTCAAAATGTGAGAATATAACCTAAATGTGTTATACCCCAATAAGTAGTAGAATGAGTACCACAATTACATTGAGGGAGGGCCAATGCTTAAAAATTTCCTGATAACAAGCGCGCGGATGCTGCTTCGTCAGAAAGGATACACGGTCATCAACATTATCGGCCTGGCTGTCGGCGTCGCGGTCTGCTTTCTTATTCTCCTCTGGGTGCAGGACGAACTCCGTTACGACCGCTTCCACGAAAACGCCGACCGTATGTATCGTACCATATGGGACGGTAAGTTCGGCGACAATGAATGGTCGATACCGCTCGGACCTGTCCCGATCGGAGAAACGCTTCGCAGTCAATTTACCGAGGTTGAATCTGCAACCCAGTTTATAAGGGGAAGCAGAACCATACGGCGTGGTGAAGAATATATTATCGAAAACAATTTTCTTTTTGTCGATGAACATTTCTTCGATGTGTTCACGGTCGATTTCATCTCCGGTTCAGCTCCAACGGCATTGCGGGATCCGGATGCCGTCATTCTTACCCAAAACTCCGCTCGTAGGTATTTCGGAGATAATGACCCGTTGGGCAATACCATCGAATCGAACGACGGTTCACTCCTGCAGGTAACCGGCGTTGTTAGAAACTTCCCGTCACAATCACATATACAATTCGATTTTCTGGCAAATATTAATTCGTTGCAACACTTTCGCCAGAGGATGGATTGGTGGCAAGCTGCTTCCGTATTTACTTACTTCGTTCTCCGGGACGGTATATCTGCATCTGATTTCCAACTAAAACTGAACGATCATGTTAGCGGGACCTATTACCCGGAGGAAATTTTCGAAGCTGGGTCTTATTTTGGATTTACCGTACAACCATTAACGGATATCCATCTCGGGAAAAAATACGAATACGACTTCCCCGTAAGCGGTAACCGAATGTACATCTATTTATTCTCGATAATTGGTATATTTATTTTGCTGCTCGCGTGTGTTAATTATATAAACCTGACAACCGCACGCTCAATGAAACGCGCCCGCGAGGTCGGCATTCGGAAGACCGTCGGATCTCAGCGATTTCAGCTTATCTATCAATTTTTATTCGAAACAATGATCATGGTGACCATTGCAGTAGTGATCGCAATGGGATTGACTGATCTTTCAATGCCGTTCTTTAACACCATCACGGGAAAAGACCTTGACGTTTTCGAGTTCGGGTACGACGCTACGGCAGGCCTGTTCGCTGTGTTCATCATTCTTGTCAGTCTGCTTTCGGGCGCCTACCCCGCTGTTTTACTCTCATCGTACCGGCCGATCACCATGCTTCGACAGGGATCTGACGGAACCGTCGGCGGTTTTAAATTACGGAACGCGCTGGTTGTATTTCAATTTTGTGTATCGGTATTTCTCATGATCGGCACGTATGTTGTGCATGCACAGCTTCAATTTCTCCAGAACAAGCAGCTCGGTTTCCATAAAGAATATGTACTTGTGGTCGAAGGAGCCTCTGCTCTCGGGAACAGAGCGCAGTTATTTATCGAGGAAATCGAGACATTACCAGCCATTACGGGCGCCGCACAGTCATTATATCTGCCGGGGAAAGATTACGACTCTATGCCTTTCGAGCCGGAACAACCCGCTAACTATGAGATCAGCTCACTCACATACGATCTCATCGATCATAACTTTATTGAAGTACTCGATCTGGAAATTGTTGCCGGACGCAATTTCGATCCAAATCGTGTCGCCGATTCAACGGCATTTATCATCAACGAATCCGCGGCACTGGCTCTTGGATGGGATGACCCGGTCGGTCGCGAATTGAGCACATATGGAGGACAGGTTCGCGGTCCGGTTATCGGGGTCGTCCGTGATTTCCATTTTCGCTCGCTGCATCATGCCGTCGAACCGATTATCTTACCGTACATGCGATGGAGGCCACGCTTCATAAGTGTACGTTTAGAGCCCGGCAATATTCGGGAAGGGGTAGAATCAGTACGTGCGGTTTGGGACAGCCTCGTTCCTACCCGGCCGTTTGTGTACTCGTTCCTTGATGAAAATCTTGACGTGTTATACCGAAGCGAACAACAAACGGCAAGCATTTTTAATATTTTTTCCGCACTGTCGATCTTTATTGCATGCCTCGGTCTGTTTGGAATTGCAACGTATACAGCCGAACGTCGTACAAAGGAAATAGGGATCCGGAAAGTGCTCGGCGCATCGGTAACAGGTATTGTGGGTTTACTCTCTAAAGAATTTTTAAAACTCGTTATCTTCTCGAATATTATAGCCTGGCCGCTAGCGTATATTGCCATGAACAAATGGCTTGAAAACTTTGCGTACCGGATTGAACCGGGATTGACACTTTTCATCACGGCAAGCTTAATAGCTATTGTGATTGCGTTATTAACCATCAGTTATCAGGCAATACGGGCAGCCATGACAAACCCGGTGGAGTCTTTACGGTATGAGTAGGTGCAAGGTGCATATCGCATGGCGCAAGGTGCAAGTACATGGCGCATTGGCTTGGAGCATTAAAAAAATAATTAATCATAGTATGAAAGAAATTTATCTCGATGCGAGAAATCCGCCAATGATAGCAGAAATGGGTTTAAGCGTTTTGGTTGCGGGATCGGCTTCGACACCGAAGGTTTCCAATGCCGTTGCACCGAGTAGATACATGGATCCTTCCGGATCGAATATAACAGGACATGGAAGCGTTTCATTGAGAACAGGAATCGTAAATAATGGTGCACCGAGCATACGCCGATCACGCCGGCCATCGGCGAATATGAGTTCCCGCTTTTGGAGCGGTTCGACTTTAATTGAATGCAATCGATCTTCAGGTACAAAACTGTATAAAGCACCCGTATCAACCCAAAAATCTTCTTCAAAATACAGATCGGGGCTTGCGGGATTTGATACTTTTACACGTACTTGAAACATTCCCATGACGGTCACCTTTTTCACGATGATGGTACACTATATATAAGGTAATTAAAAAACTTTTAAAAAATCAAATCTGGAGTGAACCGTACGGTGACAGCAATATGGGAATGTTTCGTATCATACAGGACGGAAAAGTACGCTTTTTTGAATTGAATAAACATTCATGCAACGCAACCGCTTTTAACCTATATTAACCGGTTTTAACTTTTAATAAACAGGAGGACATTATGGACAACATCACCATACAACTGCCGGCAATCCGGGCACATCAATTTGCAGACGTCAGCGTTACGGTGAATGGAAAGAAAAAGCACTACCAGTTCCGCGTTGAAATATTCAAGTGGGATGAATGGAGACAACAATCCGAAGATCGGGCAAGCACATTGCGGCGCATTATTCAGAGTTACGAAAAACAATGGCAACTGGTGCAAATTGGAGGTGCTTCGGATGAATATATACCGGTTACGTTTAGGAAAGTAAATTGAGCACTTAGGGAGAAATCAAATGATAAAACTTAACAACATATTCAAATGGTACTCGAATAAATTCGTCCGCACCTACGTACTCCGGGATGTTAATCTTGATATCAACGAAGGTGAATTTGTCACAATAATGGGACCCTCCGGTGCGGGTAAATCGACGCTGCTCCATATTATGGGTATGCTGGACGAGCAGTCCGATGGCGAGTATTACTTCCTCGACGAACCGGTACATTCGCTCGGCGAAAAACGGCGCTCGGAACTTCATAAATATCACATCGGCTTCGTGTTTCAGAGTTATCATCTCATCGACGATCTAACGGTGTATGAAAATCTCGAAACACCGCTGCTCTATAAAAAGATCAAATCCTCCGAACGGAAAAGTCTTGTTGCCGATACGCTGGACAGATTCGGAATCGTCGCAAAAAAAGACCTCTTTCCCAACCAACTTTCGGGCGGTCAGCAGCAACTGGTCGGTGTCGCCCGGGCAGTGATCACAAATCCCAAGCTCATTCTCGCCGATGAACCGACCGGTAACTTAAATACCAAACAGGGAGAGGAGATAATGGACCTGTTCAAAAAATTGAACGGGGAAGGAACCACTATAGTACAGGTGACTCATTCAGAACGGAATGCGGCGTACAGCCGGAAAATAATTAACTTACTCGATGGACGGGTGGTGAAAAATCCGGAAGGTTTAACTGTTTAACCTATAATTCCAATTTTGTCGGCATTAAAAAATATGACCAATGATTGTCGGGATACTGAGGAAGCCTCACTTGAGTGCAGTACTATGGAATTTTAACAATGTTGTTCGTAATTTATGCTACAAGAAGGAAAATAAAACGCCGGTTCAACGCATGGACAATCAAAGCGAAGCACAAGAAATCCAATATTCCATTTACAAAAAAATGACCGCGGATGAGAAAATCCGGTTAGCTACCAACCTCTATTCCACGGCAAGAAAAATAAAACGTGCTGAACTGCAAAATAAATACCCCCAACTCACTGAAGCTGAAATAGATAAAAAACTACGGGATATTTTCCTGCATGCAAGAACATGACCTTTTAAAAATATTTGTTGAACCCATCGATGACCTCAATATACCATATATTGTAACGGGAGCGGTTGCTTCGATAATCTACGGCGAACCAAGACTTACCCACGATATCGATATCGTTCTCGAACTGAAAATAAAAGATGTGGAAAAACTTTTATCTAAATTTCCTTCGGACCTTTTTTACACTCCCCCTCCCGAAGTGATTACAACCGAACTCACCAGGAGCAAACATGGTCACTTTAATATAATTCATCTCGAAACCGGTCTTCGCGCCGACATATACATGGTTGGCAAAGATATCTTTCAAAAATGGGCAATTGATAATTACAAATCCATCACTATCGGAAGTAAATCATTCAGGATAGCACCTCCTGAATATGTCATAATTTTAAAATTGGAATATTACCGCGAAGGTCAATCGGATAAACATTTGAGAGATATTCGAGCAATTCTTAAAATCTCACCGGAAGAAATCGACAGAGGTTTGCTCGAACGCTTTATAAAAGATCATTCGCTGGAACTGGAATGGAATAAAATTCCAAAATAAATATATATTCCATCCGCCTGAAGGAACTTTTTAAGCTGCTGGTAGTTAATTAAAAGAAGAGTTTATAACGATACAAGACCCCATCATCAATCAGGAGCATACGATGAAAAACCGGAACTCTATATCACCGTTTGTCTTCTATCTGTTTCTCGGCTCGATTTTCCTCTTATCATGTACACCTCAGGGCGACCGGGCTTCCGTCGCTTTTGTTAATGTGAACGTCATACCGATGGACTCGGAGCGGGTGCTCGAAAATCAGACCGTCTTAATCGGAGAGGGGAAGATACTACGGATCGGACCGGCGGACCGTGTTACCGTCCGGGATGATATTCATCAGATCGATGGAACGGGAAAATATCTTATACCCGGGCTTTCCGAAATGCACGCTCACATTCCGCCGCGGCCCGCGAGCCCACCCGACGACTGGGATGAAGAAGCGTTCAATCAGTGGGTCGAAAACGTTCTCTTTTTATATGTCGCTGCCGGTGTTACAACCGTTAGGGGAATGCTCGGTCATCCGATGCATCTTGATCTGAGAGAGCGCGTTGAAAACGGAGAACTTATCGGGCCGCGTATCTGGACGTCAGGTCCATCGGTAAGCGGTACTACGGTTGAAACCGCCGAGCGGGCGCGTGAAATTCCCGCCGAACAAAAAGCCGCCGGCTACGACTTCATAAAAATCCATCCGGGATTGAAACTTGATGTATATGAAGCATTGTATGAAGCGGCGCAGGAAACGGACTTCTGGTATGCGGGACATGTACCGGCAGAGGTTGGCGTACATCGTGCATTGGAAACGGGATACTTATCAATCGATCACCTCGACGGATATATCGAGATCCTAATTACCGACGATGCCGAAGACCTACCGCCGGGTCAGTTTTTCGGCTTCAACTTAACGGATTATGTCGATGAAACTAAAATACCTGAGGCGGCACGTCAAACAAAAGAAGCCGGCGTCTGGAACGTCCCGACACAGATTTTATTCGAATCTATACTCGGCGGAAAGTCTGCCGAAGAACTGGCTGCCTGGCCGGAAATGCAATATGTTCCCCGTCAAATGGTCGAAGGTTGGAAGCAGGGAACAAGAAATTTTCATAACTCACCCAATTATTCCTCCGAACGTGCAGAACGATTCATTAACATCCGGCGTCAACTTATAAAGGCGCTGCATGACGAAGGCGCGGGGATCATTCTCGGAGCCGACGCACCGCAATGGTGGAACGTTCCGGGCTATGCAGTCTATCGCGAACTCAATACTTATGTAAAGTCCGATTTGGCGCCGTTCGAAGCATTACAAACAGGAACGATTAATGTAGCACGTTTCTTTGAAATAACCGATAAAGCGGGTACCATCGAACAGAATAAATGGGCCGATTTGGTTTTACTTGGAGCAAACCCGCTTGAAGAGATTGAAAATGTACGAACGGTAGAAGGAGTGATGGTGAGAGGTGAATGGATGCACCGGGAAACGCTTGAAGAAAAGCTTGAGGAGATCGCGCAAATGTATGAATAATTGAACCATTTTCCATTATATATGGTTTTAGTGAATAACCAGGAAGCGAGGAAACAATGGTTCATTTACTAATACTTTTACTTATGCTTACTCCAGCTCCGAAACCGGAACTCGAACAAATAGAAACAAAAGACAAAGAAGAAGCAACCCTCGGCGCCGGGTGCTTCTGGTGCGTCGAGGCGATCTTTCAGCGTGTGAAGGGTGTGATTCACGTAGAATCTGGATATTCCGGGGGTAAAGCTAAAAATCCCACCTACGAACAGGTCACTACGGGTACGACCGGACACGCAGAAGTCATACGGATTGTCTTCGATCCGAAAATCATCCCGTATGAAACTATCCTCGAAGTCTTCTGGCATACGCACGATCCGACAACGTTAAACCGTCAGGGCGCCGACGTGGGGACTCAGTACCGATCGGTTATATTTTATCACGATGAGAAACAACAAAAGATTGCCGAGGCCTCGAAAGAGCAAACCCAAAAATCCGGATTATGGGACGATCCGATTGTGACGGAAATCTCACCATTAACAAATTACTACAAAGCCGAGAATTACCATCAGAATTATTTTAACAATAACCCGAACGCAGGGTATTGCTCTCTCGTCATTGCTCCAAAGGTTGCAAAGTTCAAAAAAGATTTTCCCCATATGCTGAAAGAGTAACGATTATTATCGTACAGAATTCTGTGCGATAATTTCACTGATCCGTCGCGCTTCAAGGGCAATCTCGCGTAATATACCGGTCGGTGCCACATAAAACCCGCAAAAATACAATCCGGCAATCGGCACCTCGCCTCCGCTGAATAAAGGCGTACCATCATCGTCATGCACGGCAGGTACGTCCTTCAAGAAATCGTGAATGCAGGGACGATACCCGGTGGCCAAAATCACGGCATCGAATTGCCGCT
>PWJF01000529.1 GCA_003560935.1 Ignavibacteriales bacterium | reverse complement strand
GTGATGAGTTATACACCGGTGAAGTTAACAGGACGAAAAAACTCCGCGATATATTATTAAACGGAATTATTGAAAACGTTGATGATATTTCGGTTAATGGATCGCTTGAACACAGAATACCGAACAACCTTAATATAAGTTTCCGGGGCATCGAGGCACAGGCATTGTTGATGATGATGGATGATGTTGCCTTATCTCTCGGATCTGCGTGTCATAGTCAAACGATTGAACCTTCCCACGTGCTTCGAGCGTTACATATACCAGAAAATGATATGTATTCTGCTGTACGGTTCGGACTGGGAAGGTTCACGACTGAAGAAGAAATACACTATACGATACAACGCATAACGGAGGCGGTTGTAATGCTCCGATCTAATCAGTCACCACGAAAAGAAACCAGAACAGGAACCGCAAAAAAAGGTATTTACTATGAAAAAGATAAACCTCCTAACGAGTAATCATATTGAATTTCTCAGATTCCTAAAGACACAATTTCCGCTGTTTCATAAATCAAATATATTCTTCCGCGATCTGCAATACGGTGTCATGGAGTATTTTGAAAAAGAGAAAAAGTCAAAAGTGAAATATAAAGAAGCGGAAGAAATAGCGCGCGTGTATGTGGAATTTATGGAAAAGAAAGATATATTTAAAAAAATTGACCATCAAAGTTGGGTATTAAACTACCCGGATTTTACCCAAAAAGCTTCATAATCACACCAATCTACCAAGGAGGATACAGATATGGCTTACGAATGGAAGTTTAAAGCGCGACCGTATTCGGACGAAGAAGCGAAGAAGCTTCTTTCGAGTGTGGTCAGCCCCGAAACATCCGACTGGCATTATAACAAACACCATAAGGGATACGTCGCAGCTTTAAATACAATCGAGAATGGATTGGAAAGTACAGACCGTTCGGCTGCGAACGGTAATTACAGCGAAGTCGGTGAATTGAAGCGGCGCTTTACCTGGAACCACGCAGGGACGTTATTACACGATGTATACTGGGAAGTTCTCGGAGGCGATGGTGATGTTTCAAATGGACCTGACGTGAAAGCTGCAATCGAAAAAGAATTCGGTTCGGTCGATAAATGGAAAGAAGACTTTAAAGCCGCTGCTATGGCGGCAAAACTAAGCGGCTGGGGATTGCTGGTTTATGATCAGTTGTATTCAGGCCGGCTGTTAAACGTTCTTGTTGATGAACACCAGTACGGCGCGATCTGGGGAGGTATCCCTCTCATCTCATGTGATGTATTTTAACATGCATACTATCACAAAGATGGTCCCGGACGTGCTGGATATATTGATAACTTCATTAATAACCTGCACTGGGGAAGAATAAACGAACGTTATAAGAAGTATGTAAAATAAAAGCTCAAATCCCCAAATGTGAAATTAGAGGGGGAATCCGGAATATCATACGTACATTCCCCTTCTTATATTTTCGCCTATCCATTCATAACTATATTGAAAGGCAGCGAAATTGTCAAAAACAACAGGCTCATATCCCAATAAAACTGTAGAAGAACACAGCAACAGAAAAAAGCCCGAAGCTAACGATTACCATTACTGGCAGTATTGCGTCAACTGCGGTACGGTTCTCGAAAGCATTCGTTGTAAATTAGTGTGTCATACATGCGGCTTTTATCATTCCTGTTCTGAACCCTGAATAATCTAAGGAGTTATTATGAATAAAAAGGAAAGAAATGTCCTTAAAAAACATCGACGTAAGCAAAGAAAAATGAAAGAGAAGCAAAAAGCATTCGCGGAGGCGAAGGAAGCACCGAAAGAACAACAAATGAAGGAAAAAACTTCTCCTCAGACATAGATGTATATTGCAGCAGCACGGTGATTTTCGTATATTCATAAGAAACAAAATCCCGAATATTCACGATGGTATTATTTCATGGTGCGGCAATAAAATCTATCACACTCACCGGTTTTGATAGTACACCGCTGCATATCCGTACAAATAACGATGAGCACATCCACGGGTTCGCCGGTAAAAGGATCGAACGTGATTAACAGCCCTCCATTATTACAGCATACATTAAAAACCAAAACGTTTGATTATTCAAAGCGACCATACATTATGGGCATTTTAAACGTAACCCCCGATTCTTTTTCCGATGGCGGAAAATTTATCAACAAGGATACGGCGGTGAAGCACGCTATCCGGATGCTCGACGAAGGCGCCGATATAATCGATGTCGGCGGAGAGTCGACACGTCCCGGTTCGGATCGAATTTCGATTGAAGAAGAAATGAACCGGGTGCTGCCTGTGATAGAACAGATAATTAAACGACGTGCTGATGCCGTAATTTCGATCGATACGTATAAAGCGGCCGTTGCACGGGAAGCGCTGGATAAAGGCGCTGTTCTTGTGAACGATATCAGCTCACTTCGGTTCGATGATAAAATGGTTCGGGTGATACAGGAATATGATGCTGCCGTTATTGTAATGCATATGAAGGGAGAACCGAAAACAATGCAGGATAATCCTCAGTATGATGATCTGATCGGAGAAGTAAAAAATTTCTTACAGGAGCGTGTTGATTTTGCAAAACATTATGGTATCAAACAGATAATCATCGATCCGGGAATAGGTTTCGGTAAACGTCTCCCTGATAATCTGGAATTATTACGATCACTCCATCAATTTACCGAACTCGATTGTCCGGTTCTCATCGGCGTATCAAGAAAATCATTTATAGGAAGGATTTTAGATCTGCCGGTCGAGCATCGTTTAGAAGGGT
>PWJF01000182.1 GCA_003560935.1 Ignavibacteriales bacterium | reverse complement strand
GGGTGAGGCGCGAAACGAACAGCACAAACTCGGAGACCCCGTAAACAGCGCGGGGCAGGTGGTACCGAGAGGTGAGGCGTGAAAATATAAAACTAAAAATACTCCCGTATCTTTTTCAAAACCGTATCCATATCCTCGAGCTCTTCATTCTTTATCCGCAACACACGCAAGCCACGATTATTTATCACTATATCACGATTCTTATCATACTCTTTTTTATATTCATGAATCGGTCCGTCGAGCTCGATTACGAGCCGTTTTGATGCGGAATAAAAATCTGCTATATAAAAATACTTCTTTTTATACGTTTCCTCATAGACGATCGGTTTCTGACGATAGAACTTCACACCGTCTAATTGTCTGTTGCGAAGATACGACCAGAGTTTTCTTTCGGCGGGAGTCGCGCGTTGCCGGAGTTCGCGACAGAGTTGGGTGATGGATTTCCAGTTATTAATACTCATTGTGGTAAACTATTTGCTGATCTTAAACGTTTGTGCTTTCTTTAAACGCCTCACCCCATCCCCTCTCCGTTCCACGGAGAGGGGCTTCTAGACCTGCAACTAACCAGTCGCCTCCTGACTCCCCCTCTCCACGAAAAGTGGAGAGGGGGCAGGGGGGTGAGGCTACCCCTCCACAACCCTCCTCTCCTCCTCCCCCAACCCATACAACTCATACACCAGCTCATCAATCTGCCTGTCAGTCGCATCGATCTGGCGCTGGATGGCAGTTTTTTCGTGAGCGGACTTTGCGGCGTCTAATTGTTTGTGCAATTCCAACATCTGCTCAACCAACGCGACCATCCGGTCATAACGGGATTTGTCTTCAAAATCTGAGAAATCAATGCTACGTATCGGGAGATTACGTATGTATTTATTTTCAAATGAATAGAAACCGCCACGCAAACTGGTTGATGTGTTGCGTATAATGAAGAAGATGAGTTTTGAATTTAATAATCCAAGTAGATATTCGTAACGCACACCTATTTCGGGTTTCAGAAGAATTCCATAAGCCCCTGATACACCTGCGCTAAATACAAAGTCTCGTTGAATATCTAGCGCAAATGAATTCTTGAATGCATTAAATGGTGTCAGGATTTTTTTCGCGAATATTATTTTCATGTTTTGAGGACGACTATATGTCCACCAGGTTTTTGAAAATCTACCACCCTCTCGTGAGATTAGTATTTTTTTATTAACAGGATCATTAAGGTATTCCCATGTTTTTGGAAACTTCTTTTGTAGTACCTCGGAAGAATAAAGAATCAAATCCTCATTATAAGGAAAGATTGTCACCTCCTTCCCTGAGTAATCAATACAGAATCTACGTATGAATTTGCCCTTTATGTATCTATGAAGTATATCGGTTTCTAATTTGACATTTTCATTTAGTGAGCTAGAGTAACATGTAGACACTTTTTTATTACTGTTCAATAGTTTTAGAATAAATATATTATCAGCACCGGCTTTAGGACCTTGAAATATATTGGTTGTGATATCTCCGAGTCTCGGCAAATTATTTAGGCCACTCAATAATTTAAATGCTCTCTTATCTTGGATATTCCAATCTGTTGTAGACCAAATATCTTTATCGATTTTTGAGAATTCAACATTTTGAAGATATTGAAAAGGCGTAGCATTATCAGGAATCTTTGCAACCTCAATAAACTGATTTTTCTTTTTTTCAAGGAAAAAAAGACATGTATAAGTTGTTGCCCCATGGAATACTTGTTTGTCACCAAAATGTATGATTCGTCCTACTAAACGATTTTTAAAAAGATATGCCCTCAAACCTTCACCATAAGCAGAATTGAAAAATTTATGTGGTAAAATAAAACCTAAAAGACCATCTTTGTTCAATAGCTTTGATCCTTGCTCAACAAAGACAACGTAGATATCATAATTTCCGGAATCGGCTGAATAGAATCGCTCTTTTAGTGCTTCTACAAGTAATGGATTCGTTTCGGTTATTTTCTGTATCTTTATATACGGCGGATTCCCGATCACGGCATCGAATCCTCCGTTCTTCATTATCTCCTCAAACTCCGCTTCCCAGTCAAATGCATTAATTCGGTACCGTTCCTCATCGTCAAGCAGATCCATCTGTCCGCTCTCATAAAAATCCGGTCCGATGAGGGAATTGCCGCACTTTATGTTGCCGCGCAGATCCGGCAGCGCGCGCTCGCGGAACATCTTGAGCTGCGACTCGATAGTCTCTTCGCTCTCTCCTTCGAGGGCTTTCAAGAGAAGATTTAATTTTGTTACCTCCACCGCCTGTGCATCGATATCGACACCGAATATGTTGTTAAGGAGTATTCGCTTCTTCTCTGCCGTTGTTAAATACCATTGTTCTCCCGCACCCTGGTATATTTGTTTTCTGTATTTAAACGGATCATTATCAACATACCAATCCCGGTGCCAGTCAAGTAAATATTCATATGCACCGATCAAGAACGAACCCGAGCCGCACGCGGGATCGAGGATGCGGATCTTCTCCACCTGCTTCGGTTTCTTACCCTCGACAAGTTTACCGACCGTGTTCTTTACAATATAATCTACGATGTATTTGGGAGTATAGTACACACCCCCGGCTTTTCTCACCTCCGGTTTTTCCTCTATTTTCGCCCGGCCGCCGGCAGTTAACCTGATAACTTTCCCCAGAAATCTTTCATACACATGTCCGAGTATATCAACGGGCAAAACCGAAAACTCATACGGACTTTCGGGATAGTACAATCCTATTATGATATCTTTTAAAACTTTGTCGTCTATCTTTAAATCCGGC